>NZ_JBBNLO010000049.1:0-6205 GCF_040092405.1 Collinsella sp. CLA-ER-H2 | reverse complement strand
CCGGCCCGTCACGGGTCAACCTGCAGTGCGGCCCGAACCCCGTGAGGGCCGGCGCCTTTAGACGCGTGCCGGAAATCCAAGGGTTATACCCTAAGAGCAAACCACCCCTTTTAGGGGTGGTTTTGATGCTAACTTGTTCGCTCTGGGTGGCGCCCGCTGGCATTGCCAAAACATCGACGCTCCCAATGACTACCGTGTGTCTATTAATTTTTCGAGCTTGTGCTGCGCTGCTGGTCGCTGGCGTATATCCTGTTAAGTCGTCAGCATACGATTCAACAGGGAAGGCAGATTATGCATTCTCCCCATCAACGCGACGCGCATCCACAGCCGGTATGCAGCCGTCGCATCTTTTTGGGTAGCGCTCTCGCTGCGAGCGCTTCTGTCGTCGCCGGCGCACTTGCCGGCTGCCAGCGTCCCTCCACGCTGGAAGTAGTTCAGTCCACGACGGGCGGCGGTCGCGACGACCTGTCCGATTCTGTGATCGGCAAGGATAAGATCCGCATCGGCATGGAGGCGGCCTACGCCCCGTACAACTGGCAGGTTTCCGAGGCCAGCGAGTTCACGATCCCCATCGACAACGTGCAGGGCGCCTATGCCGATGGCTACGACGTGCAGATCGCCAAGATCGTCTGCAAGGCTCTCGGCGGCGAGCCCGTTGCCGTCAAGCAGAGCTTCTCGGGCCTTATCGACTCGCTCAACAACGGCCAGATTGACCTCATCATCGCCGGCATGAGCGCCACGCCCGAGCGCGAGGAGTCCGTCGGCTTTTCCGACCCGTACTTCATTGGCTACTTTGGCCTGTTCGTAAAAGAGGGCTCGCCCTACCAAAACGCCACCAAGCTCAGCGACTTCAGCGGTGCCACGGTGCTCGGCCAAAAGGACACCATGCTCGATACCGTCATCGACGAGATTCCGGGCGTTGTGCACAAGAACCCGGTCGATTCGGTCCCCACGGTGTTCTCGAATCTGCTGCAGGGCACGTGCGACGCCGTGACCTACAACACTGAGAACGAAAAGGGCTATATGGCCCAAAATCCCGGTATCGTCCCCATCCACTTTGCCGAGGGCGAGGGCTTTAAGCAGGAGGTCACGGCAAATGTCGGTTGCCGCAAGGGCTCGGACAAACTGCTTAAGCTCATCGACAAGACACTCAAGGGCATTAGCCAAGAGGAGCGCGACCAAATGTGGGACGCGTGCCTCGACCGTCAGCCGGCATAGGGAGGCAGCATGAAAGCCATCAACCGTCTGGCCTCCTTTATCAAGGCCGACCACCGTTATGTATACCTGGGCACGAGCGTCATCGCGGCGCTCGGCCTGGCGTTTAGCCAGCGCAACCCCACACCGCTGAGCTTCTTAGCCCCCACCGGTATCTTCCAGGATTGCCTTTGGGCGATTCTTTGGGCCTGGATTGTCGTGTCGGCAGCGGCGCTTGTCACCAAGCTTATGCACTGGAGTGACTATCGCGAAAAGTCGCCGTTCGCATCCGAGCGTTTCCGCCGCGGCGCGCGCCTGGGTAGCTATGTTGTGGTCGCTATCGCGGCGATCTTCTTTATCGACCGTTGCGTCATGTCGTTTATCGACCTGGTGCAGGTGAGCATTGTCTCGGATTCCAACCCCAGCGACTTTTTGTCGAGCCTGGTCTACATGACCTACAAGAGCGGGGACTTCTTCATTCGCGGTATCGAGATCACCATCGCGCTTGCCACCTTCGGCACCGTCATCGCATTCTTCCTGGCGCTGCTCTTCGTGTTCCTACGCATTCAGACGTTCGACCGCGTGGATAACGACCTGGTGCGCTTCGTTAAGAGTATCGGCCGCGGCTTTGCGACCGTCTACTCCACCATCGTGCGCGGCACGCCCATGATGGTCCAGGGCCTGCTCATCTATTACGCGGGCTTCACCGTTTTGCGCGGCATGGGCTTCGAGACCGCCCAGGCCAACCAGATCTGGAGCACCTTCACCGCCGGCCTCGTCACCATCTCGCTCAACTCCACCGCCTACATGATGGAGGTCCTGCGCGGCGGCATCGAGTCCATCGATTCCGGCCAAGCCGAGGCGGCGCGATCGCTGGGCCTGTCGCAGTGGCAGGCCATGCGCAAAGTCGTGTTCCCCCAGGGCATTAAAAATGCGATTCCGGCGCTCACCAACGAGCTCATCATCAACATCAAGGATTCGTCGGTGCTCTCGGTCATCGGCGTGTTCGACCTTATGTACGCTACTACCACGGTCGCCGGCGTGTACTACCGCCAGATGGAGGTCTACTGCGTGGCGCTCGTGGTCTACCTGATCCTGACGCTCGTGGCGAGCCGCCTGCTCGAAGCCTTTGGCAAAAAGCTCGGTGCCGAGGCTCCGGCCACGCTGCCCAGCTCTAACTAGGCTTAAGACGAGGAGAATCATCATGGCAGATACCGCCACTACCGGCGTTGCGGCCGCCGCACAGACCAATGAGCCGCTCATCCGCGTCGAGGGCCTGCGCAAGAGCTTCGGCTCGCTCGAGGTACTCAAGGGCATCGACCTGTCCGTTAACCCCGGCGAGGTCGTCACCATTATCGGCGCCTCGGGCTCGGGCAAGTCGACCTTCCTGCGCTGCCTCAATCTGCTCGAGACCCCGGACGCGGGCCACATCTGGTTCCACGGCCAGGACCTCACGGCCGAGCGCTGCAACATTAACAAGCTGCGTGAGGACATCGGCATGGTGTTCCAGGGCTTTAACCTGTTCAACAACATGGATGTGCTCGACAACTGCACGCTTGCGCCCGTCACGCTCAAAAAAATGAGCAAGGCCGAGGCCGAGAAGGTCGCGATGGAGCATTTGACGAGTGTGGGGCTCGAGAAGTTCGCGCACGCCGCCGTGGGTCGCCTGTCCGGCGGTCAAAAGCAGCGCGTGGCCATCGCTCGTGCCCTATGCATGAATCCGCAGATCATGCTGTTCGACGAGCCGACCTCCGCACTCGACCCCGAGATCGTGGGCGAGGTGCTCGAGGTCATGCGCAAGCTCGCTGCCGACGGCATGACCATGGTCGTCGTCACGCACGAGATGGCCTTTGCCCGCACGGTGTCCGACCGCGTGGTCTTTATGGACAAGGGCGTGGTGCTCGAGGATGCCGCGCCGGCCGAGCTCTTCGGCAACCCCAAACATCAGCGCACGCGCGAGTTCCTCTCGCGTTATCTCGAGGACAAATAACCGACCGCAAACGCTTATGTGGCAGGGCCGCTCCGGTGGGGCGGCCCTTGTCGTCACAATCGAAAGGATGTCATGGCCGAGGTTTGGCGCTTTTTTGCGCATGAGGATGATTTTGCCGATCTGGACGAGGCTGGTGCGTGCGAGCGCCTGGGCCGCGTGCTGTCGTTTCCGACCATCTCGAGTATGGATGCCGAGGCGGTGAACTGGCAGCCGTTCGACGACCTGCGCGCGTATATGCAGCAGGCTTGGCCGCACGTATTTACGGCGGGTAAGGTCGAGCTTATCGACCATTCGCTATTGGTGACGCTTAGCGGTTCCGACCCTGCCCTCAAACCCGTCATGCTCATGGGCCACATGGACGTGGTTCCCGTGGTACCCGGCACCGAGGCTGACTGGACGCATGTCCCCTTTAGCGGACATGTGGACGACACCTACATTTGGGGTCGCGGCGCCATCGATATGAAAGACCAGGTCGCAGGCATTCTCGAGGCGGTTGAGTATGCGCTCGCACACGGCTGGGAGCACGAGCGCACCCTGCTGCTGGCTTTTGGCCAGGACGAGGAAACCACGCAGTTCGGTGCGGGTGCCATCGGCCGCGTGCTCGAAGGGCGCGGCATTGAGCTTGAGTACCTGATCGACGAGGGCGACTACCGCATCGTTCCGGCTGCCGAGTACGGCGCGGGCGAGGGCTGGCTTATGCATGCCGATCTCGCGGAGAAGGGCTACGCCGATATCGTGTTGAGGACGCGTAGCGAGGGCGGGCATTCCTCCAACCCCTACGGGGGCACTTCACTCGAGGTGCTCAGCCGTGCCATCACCGCAATCTGCGATATCGAGTGGCCGACGCGCGTGACCGACTTGCTTGCCGCCCAACTCGTCGAGTTGGGGCTCTACACGGCCGATGAAATTGCCGCCAACGGGGATGCCATTGTCCGCGATTGCCTCGCCAGCAAAAAGCTCTATCCGCTGGTGACGACCACCTGCGCGCCCACGCAGATCGAGGGCGGCAGCACCGGCGCCAACGTAATGCCGCAGGATATGTGGGCCAATATCAACTTCCGCATGCTCGAGGGCACGAGCGTGGCCGACGTTGTGGCGCGCTGCCGCGAGGCGGTTGCCGCGGCGGGCCTTGTCGGACGTGTGGAGGTCGAACTCGGCCCCGGCAGCTCTGAGCCCTCGCCGTCCCCGCGCATCGGTGGTCCCGGTCTCGAGGCGGTTCGCTCCATCGCCGCCCGCTATTTCCGTGATCCAAAGGGGACGGAGGAAAACGGATCATTCGAGCCAGTGGCAATTGTGCCCTCGACCGTGATCGGCGCGACCGACGCTGCCAACTACCAGCGCATTTGCTCCGAGTGCATTCGCTTCTCGGCCTTTGTGGTCGACGATGACGAGTGCGACCGAGGTGTCCACGGCACCAACGAGCGCATCACCCGCCGCGCCTACCTCCAGGGTGTTCGCTTCCTCATCGCCCTGCTCCACAAGCTCTAGAATCTGACAAAGGGACTGTCCCTTTGTCAGATTCCGTGCGGGTTATATGCAGGTTTGCCTGCGCACGCTATCATGTATGGGTTAGACCGCAACTATGTACCCCGTACGCGAAGGGATGCGCATGTATCTGAAGATCGACATGCTCTAGCTGGACTTACCCCCGCAATGGCGCCGTGCGCCCCATCAATTCTGCCGATTTTCACCTTCACGCATATAAAGGAGTCCCGTCATGCGCGACAAGCTCGAAAAGATCATCAAGGCCTACGAGGAGCTCGAAAAAAAGCTTTCCGACCCGGCCGTCGCCTCCGATATCAAGGAGTTCACGCGTCTCAACAAAGAGTACGCGCACCAGTCCGACCTCATCGCTGCCTCGCGCGAGTACATCGGCGCGCTCGATGACATCGAGGCTGCCAAGGAAATGCTCCACGATACTACCGATGCCGATGAGAAGGAGATGCTCCAGATGGACATCTCCGAAAACGAGGCCAAGCTTCCCCAGCTCGAGGAAGACATTAAGTACATGCTCATCCCGAGCGACCCCAACGACGACAAGAACACCATCGTCGAGATTCGCTCCGCCGCTGGTGGCGACGAGGCGGCCATCTTTGCCGGCGATCTGTACAAGATGTATCAGCGCTTCTGCGAGTCGCGCGGCTGGAAGACCACCGTGCTCGACTCCAGCCCCAGCGAGGCCGGCGGCTTTAAGTCCATCGAGTTCAAGGTCGAGGGCGACCGCGTCTACTCCGTCATGAAGTTCGAGTCCGGCGTGCACCGCGTCCAGCGCGTTCCCAAGACCGAGTCCCAGGGCCGTATCCAGACCTCCACGGCGACCGTCGCCGTACTTCCCGAGGCCGAGGAGATCGACGTCCAGATCAACCAGTCCGACCTGCGTATCGACACCTACTGCGCCTCCGGTCCTGGCGGTCAGTGCGTTAACACCACTTATTCCGCCGTGCGCATCACCCACCTGCCCACCAACACCGTGGTGCAGTCGCAGGAACAGCGCTCCCAGATCCAGAACCGCGAAGTCTGCATGCAGATGCTGCGCGCCCGTCTGTACGAGATGGAGCTCGAGAAGCAGCAGGCAGAGCTCGGTGCTGAGCGCCAGAGCCAGATCGGCCACGGCAACCGTTCCGAGAAGATCCGTACCTACAACCAGCCCCAGGACCGCGTGACCGATCACCGCATCGGTTTCAACTCCACCTACAATGGCGTCCTCCTGGGCGACCAGCTCGGCACCGTCATCGAGGCGCTCGCCGCCGCCGAGCGAGCCGAGAAGCTGGCACAGGCAGTTTAGGTTCCGCCGTTCTACCGAACGGCGGACCAGCCGACGCTGCGCGGGCCGCATTTGGACAATCTGACGTTCAACTTCAAGGGCGCGACCAGAAGGTCAGCGCCCTTTCGTTTTTAAAGGCTTTAGCCTGTGCGGGGCGCGCAGCGCGCCGCATCAGAAACCACCCGCTATGCGGGTGGGGACAACCGGCTTTACAAAGCCGCCCCCTCGCCGGACACTTGCGATTGTTCAGGCCGCAA
>NZ_JBBNLO010000048.1:0-6490 GCF_040092405.1 Collinsella sp. CLA-ER-H2 | reverse complement strand
CGGCGCGGCTGCGCCTATGGCACTTCAACATCATTGTCGCAGCCCCGACCCGCGGTCACGAGCGGGGGCTCCTATCTTTTCAGTGCCCTCGGATTGGGTCATAGTGTCTGTCGTTGCCAAAACATCGGCGTTGCCTTGGTCGCAAGTAGTCATCGGGGACGTTCTTTAATGACTAGTCGTTTAAGAACGTCCCCAACGACTACTTTTGGGCGCTTACCGTTAAGCGGAAGGGGTGTTATCGGCGGCCTTCTTTTGGGCATACAATTGCTATTGGTTTGCTGCGGTGAAGGTCTGTCCGCTCCGCAGCTTTTTTCTACGGTTAAAGGAGTATGTATGTCCGTTGAGGTCATGAGGTCTGTGATCGATGCAGCCGAGGGTCGCGTGCCCGTCGACACGCTGTTTACCAATGCGCAGATCGTCGACGTGTATGGCCAGCGTGTGGCGCCCGGTAGCGTTGCCGTCAAGGACGGTGTGATCGTCGGCGTGCTCTACGATGGTCGCGACGATGCCGCTGGCACCTACGAGGCAACTGAGGTCGTCGACTGCCAGGGTCGCTATCTCGCTCCCGGTTTTATTGACGGGCATCTGCACATTGAGTCCTCGAACATCCGTCCCGCCGAGTATGCTCGCATGGCCGCGACGCGCGGTACTACCACCGCCATTGCCGACAGCCACGAGATTGCCAATGTTGCCGGTCTCGACGGCCTGCGCTTTATGATCGAGGATGGTCGTCGTGCGCCCATCTCCATCAAGTACATGATGCCTTCGTGCGTGCCCGCACTGCCCGACGAGCAAGCGGGCGCTGTGATTACCGCCGCTGACATGCAGGCGTTTTTTGCCGAGCATCCGGGCGATGTCTTTGGTCTGGGCGAAATGATGAACCTGCCGGGCGTCTTTATGGCCGACCCCGAGACCTGTGCCCGCATCGATGCTGCCAACCAGACGCCGTCCAAGCAGGTTGACGGCCACGCGCCGCTCGTTGCCGGTATGGACCTCAACGCCTATGCCGCAGCGGGCATTATCGCCGACCACGAGTCGACGATTCCCGAGGAGGCGCTCGACAAGCTGTCCCGCGGCATGTATGTGATGCTGCGTGACGGCACGTGCAGCCATGACCTGGCCAATTTGTCTCCGATGCTGCTGGAGAACCCTGCCCGCGCCCGCCGCTGCTGCTTTGCGACCGACGACCGCGCTCCCTCCGATGCTCTTTCGACCGGCATGATCGACAATGCCTGCCGCGTGGCCATCGAGGCCGGCATCGACCCGGTGGTCGCCATCTCCATGGCGTCCCTTTCCACGGCTGAGGCATTTGGCCTGGACCACGGCTGTCGCGACCCGCATGAGCTCCGTGGCGCGATCGCCCCGGGCAAACGCGCCGACCTGCTGTTGCTCGATGACCTGACGTTTGCCAAGGCTCCGCATCGCGTATATGCCGCCGGTGCTCTGGTGGCGCAGGACGGCACCTTTGTGGGCGAGATCGCACCCGAGATGGCCGAGGTTGCGGCCCTTGCCGATGAGCTGCGCGCCTCCGTTAAGCTGCCGAAGCTTTCGCTCGACGTGTTTGACTATGCCTTTAAGCCGGGCGAGGCCGTGATTGACGTGGTGCCGGGTAAGGCCATCACGGGCATGGCTCGCCCCGAGAGCGCCGAGGGCCTGCGCCGCATTATGCTGATCGAGCGCCACGGCCGCGGCGTGTCACTGCAGGCCGAGGGCGCCGACGGTGATGGTCCTGCGGGCCTGGGTCTCGTTGGCAAGCACATTGGTCGCGGCTGGGTGCGCGGCTTTACCATCACGGGCGGTGCCATCGCCTCGACGATTGGCCACGATTCGCACAACGTGTGCGTGGTGGGCGACAACGCGGCCGACATGATGGCTGCCGTCGAGGCTGTTGGCCAGGGCGGCCACGTGCTGGTACGCGATGGCGAGGTCGTAGCGCGCATCCCGCTGGCGCTCGGTGGCCTGATGAGCGAGGGCACGGCCGAGGATGTCGCCGCGCAGCACGACGACTTTATGGTCAAGGCGCGCGCCATGGGCATCGAGCCGCCGCTCGACCCCATCATGGGCATCATCTTCCTGCCCCTGCCGGTGATCCCGACGCTCCGCATCCGCCCCGAGGGCATGTTCGACGTCACCACCTTCACCTACGCCGACTAGTCATCGGGGACGTTCTTAAACGACTAGTCGTCGGGGACACTCTTCCGTGTGTCGCCTGCCGCCGCGGTCGTGGGCTCTCTGGCACGCGTGAGCTATTTGCCAGGTCTATGTAACGTTTACGCCCGCGGAGTCTTATTTGAGCTCCCTTTGGGTACGTTGGAATCGGATACACGTTCGATTCCAACAAGCCCGAAGGGAGCTTTTCTATGTTTAAACTGATTGCATCCGATATGGACGGCACACTGCTTGACGAAAACGGCCAGGTGCCTCCCGAGACCTACGAACTGATTCTGGCGCTACACGAGCATGGCGTGCATTTCGCCGCATCGTCAGGTCGTCGCTACGATCGCCTGTGCGAGTTCTTTGCGCCCGTTCGCGACAAGATGGACTTTGTCGCCGCTAACGGCGCCCAAGTCTACGCCGACGGTAAGATGGTAGACCGTGAGGTGTATTCCCACCTGGCGATTCGAAGGCTCGCCCAAGCCGTCAGGACGTTTCCCAATCTGCATCTTGCGCTCTTTGACCGAACCAAGTCCTTCCTGCTCGATGACGAGTGCAAGTTCGTGCGTGAGGTCGATAAGGACCTTCCCAATGCCGAGCGTATTTGGGAGCTGCCCGATCCCAGCGTAAATATCATCAAAGCGAGTATCTTTTGCGACGACAGTGCGGTTATGGACAGTGCGTACGTGCTACAGCGCGAACTTGGTCAGCTCTTTACTTTTGCGCCTTCGGGCAACGCGTGGATCGATGCCATGCAGCCCGGTGTGTCGAAGGCCTCGGGTATCGCGCAGCTCGCGGAGCATTACGGCATTGGTCGCGACGAGGTCATGGCGTTTGGCGACTCGATGAACGACTACGAGATCATTCGCTTTGTCGGCACGGGCTGCGCGATGGAAAACGCGCGCCCCGCGCTCAAGGCGGTGGCCGATCGCGTGGTGGGTTGTAACCGCGACCACGCCGTCCAGCAGGAGCTCCGTCGCGTGCTGGAGAGTCTCTCCTAATCCGGCAGATGGGGACGTTCCTTTTCTGCCGACAGTGGGGGACAGTCCTTGCAGCTTTTTGCGAAGAGTGTCCCCAGTGACTAGTCGTTTAAGAACGTCCCCAATGACTGACCAATGACTAGGCGAGGGCGGCCATGATGGTGCGGGCGACGCCGTCGTGGTCGTTGTCGTATTCGGTGATGGCGTCGGCGGCCTCGCGATCTTCGGGCTCGGCGTTGATCATGGCCATGCCATGGCCCGCTGCCTGCAGCATGGGGATGTCGTTGATGTTGTCGCCGAACGCCCAGGCGTCGGCGAGACGCTCGCCCAGATGCTCACACAGCCACGTGAGGGCCGTTCCCTTGGTGGCGCCTTCGCCCATAACCTCGATATTCATGGCGTACGAACGCGTGACCTCAATGCCTCCGAGCGTGTCGAGCGCCGCCGCGATGGCGTCGCGATCGGCGGGGTCGTGCCAGTACATAGCGATGCGTTCGAGCGTCTCGACCTCGTCGATCTTGCTGTCGATATTCATGTCGATCGGCGTTCGTGTGCGCTTGAGCGAAGCCGCGATGTGGGGGTCGCCGCCACAGAACTCATCCAGACGCGTGTAGAGCGAGCGGGGGAGGAAGCACTGCCCATCCGCGAAGATATCGAAGGTCACATCGTGGCCGGCGGCAATGCGATGGATGCGGTGGGCAATGCCACGGTCGAGCGGACGGCTCAAGATGCACGTGGCGCGCGAGGCGTCGGTGGGCGTATCCTCGTCGAGCTGCCAGACGCTGGCGCCGTTGGCACAGACCGCGTAATGCACGGCGGGATGGGCGAGAATGGGCTCAAAGATGCCCGACAGTGGACGTCCCGTGCAGGGAACAAACTCGATGCCACGACGTGCGAGCTCGTCGAGCATCGCCCAGGTGGCATCGCTCATTTGCTTATCGCTCGTCAGCAGCGTCCCATCCATATCGGAAAACACAATCATTTGATGCAGCCCTTTCTACTGGCATAAAAAGCGTGGCCGAGGGCTTGGGTCCCTGGCCACGCTCGAGTTCTATAACGGTTCGCGTCCTAGCGGTCGGCGAGCGGCTTGTACTCCAGCGGCTCGATCACCGGACGATAGGCCGGGCGAATAATACGGTGCGCGCAGAAGAGCTCTTCCATGCGGTGTGCCGACCAGCCGGCCATGCGGGCGACGGCGAATAACGGCGTAAAAAGCGTCTCGGGCACGCCGAGCATCTTGTAGATAAAGCCTGTGTACAGGTCGATGTTGGCGCAGATGGGCTTGGTCATGCCGTGGTCGCGCATGACCTGGGGTGCCAGGCGCTCGATGCGCTCGATGAGCGCGAACTCTTCGCCCAAGTCCTTCTTGGCTGCCAGCGAGCGCGCGTAACGGCGGCAGACCTCGGCGCGCGGGTCGCTGAGCGTATAGACGGCGTGGCCCATGCCGTAGATGAGACCCGTGCCGTCGAAGGCCTGCTTGTCGAGGATCTTGCCCAGATAGGCTGCGACCTCGTCCTCGTCCTCCCAGTTGGAGACATGCGCGCGGATGTCCTCGTGCATAGACACGACCTTGGCATTGGCACCGCCGTGGCGCGGGCCCTTGAGCGAGCCGATAGCCGCGGCGTAGGCGGAATACGGGTCGGTGGCCGATGAGGACAGCACGCGGCAGGCGAACGTGGAGTTGTTGCCGCCGCCGTGCTCGGCATGCAGCATGAGCATCACGTCGAGCAGCATGGCTTCGTCGCGGGTGAACGCCATGCCACCGCGCAAGACCTGTAGGATGGTCTCGGCGGTGGAGAGGCCGGGCGTGGGGTGCGGCACGTGAACCTCGGAGCCGCGAAGCTTGGCGACCGAGGCCATGTGTGCGAAGGCGGCGATGCGCGGGAGACGTGCGAGCATGGAAATGGCGACGTCGATTTCGTGCTCGGGCGTGATCACGTCTGGTTCGGCATCGAAGGCGTAGAGCAGCAGTACGGCGCGCTGGAGCACGTTCATGATGCTCGACGACACCGTGGTCATAGGGAACTCTTTAACGTACTCGTCGCTCAGATGTCTAAAGGCGCCCAGGCGCTCGCAAAAGCCGTCGAGCTCTTCCTTGTTGGGCAGCGAACCCGTGATAAGCAGATAGGCGACTTCCTCGTAGCCGTAGCGATTCTCGGCCTGGGCATTGTTGACCAGATCCTCAATGCTGTAGCCGCGAAGCGTGAGCTTGCCCTGATCGGGCACGACCTTTCCGTCGACCTTGTTGTAGCCGTGCACATCCGAGATACGAGTGAGACCCGCGACCACGCCCGAGCCGTCGGCATTGCGCAGGCCGCGCTTGACATTGTGCTCGACAAACAGGCCCTCGTCATAAGGGTCGGTCGGCAGGCCGTGGTAGAGGCTTTCGCTCTCAGACGAAATCTGGCGGCTTGCTTCGTAATCCAGGACTAGTCGGCTCAAGTGGTCATCGAAGCGGTAATAGATTTTCTTGGCGTCGTAGGCCATGCGCGCTCCTCTCCGGGCCGCATCGGGGTGACTTGCATGGGCATGCGCGCGTCAGGCTATCCCCAGCGGCTTGCTCGCTACAGGCGGTACATAAAGTTAAAGACGTCCTCGCGCTGGATGGACACGTTGACGCCCGAAAGCTCGCCGGCCTCGGCCAGGGCCTTCTGCAGCTCGGCGAAGTCGAGCTTGGACTCGGCGGTATCGGCCAGCATGGTCATGGTGAAGATGTCCTCGATAATGGACTGCGTGATGTCGCGGATGTCGACGTTGGCCTCGCCTAGGACACGGGTGACGCCGGCGACGATGCCGGGGCGGTTCTTGCCAAGGACGGTGATGACGATACGGGAGGACGAGATCTCGGCCATGGGAAACCCTTTCGCGTGATTGCGGCGCGCGCGGGGCGCTCCGCTACGGTACAGTGTTCATCATTGTACCTGTGTGGCGCAAAAAAGGGCGCGCTCGCTGCGGCGTTACACGTCTGCAACATGAGCGTGAGGGGGCGGGCCACGCGGGGAAGAGCCGTCTGGCGCGCGGTCCAGCCCGCGTTGGGCGCCCGGGCACTTTCTTTGTTGGATGAAACCATCATAGCGGCTAGCGGAAGGTATCATCGAAGGAGTGTGCTGGAAAACGCCCGTCTCCTTAACTGTTAGAAATGCAAGTTAATAATCTATGTGGTCAATATGATGCCGTTGAACCCGCATATCGATACCGCTCAGCCATTCGCCTCGCCCCCGTCGCACGTATCTTCATTCGGTCTGTCATTATCAATCTAACGATGCTTTGAGGAATGTAGGTGCTTCTAAATGTACTGTCGACTTCTTCTCAAACTAATCCTAAGAGACAAGGCCGTATGGATCTGTACGCTCGTT
>NZ_JBBNLO010000047.1:0-7099 GCF_040092405.1 Collinsella sp. CLA-ER-H2 | reverse complement strand
GGAGGTAACATGGGGCATGGGAAGCCTCCTCCCCGCAGGTGCGGTAAGGGCTACCGCACGGGCCGATACTCAAAGCCCATTGTGGCACCCCGAGCCCGCGGAAAGAAGCTGCGCCGCGGGGGAGGCGGCTCCAATGGCTTTCTCATATCGTCTTTATCCCTATGTCATCTGATTCTAATGCACAAACATGCGCACGAACTTGTGCTTCCAGCTTGCGTAAGGGGCATAGCGGAACGGCACGTCCAGCCACGTTGCCTTGTTCACGATGCTCTTCTTGTGGCTAAACGTATCGAAGCTCTCGCGTCCATGGTACTGTCCCATACCGCTCGCCCCCATGCCGCCAAAGCCCATATGGCTCGTGGCCAAATGCATAATGGTGTCATTAACACAGCCACCACCAAAGGGCACGTAACGCACAAAGCGCTGCTGAACCTCACGGTCTTGGCTAAAGATATACAGGGCCAGCGGCGTCGGACGATCCGTAATAAACGTCTCGGCCTCGTCTAGGCTCTCAAACGACAGCACCGGCAAGATGGGGCCGAAAATCTCCTCCTGCATTACGGCGTCCTCAGGCGCCACGCCGTCCAAAATCGTCGGCTCAATCTTGAGCGACGACTCGCGCGCGGTACCTCCCAGCACAACCTTGTCGGGGTCGATCAGCCCGCGTACGCGCGCGAAATGCTTGGCGTTGACAATATGACCGTAATTCTCATTGTCGAGCGGATGCTCGCCAAACATGCGGCGGGCCTCCTCCTTGATGAGGTCCAGCAGCTCGTCGTGCACGCGCGCATCGACCAGCAGGTAGTCGGGCGCCACGCAGGTCTGCCCCACGTTGAGCCATTTACCAAAGGCGATACGGCGTGCCGCGACCTTCAAGTTAGCCGTCGCATCCACGATGCAGGGACTCTTTCCGCCCAGCTCAAGCGTCACGGGTGTGAGGTTTTTACTTGCACGCTCCATGACGAGCTTGCCGACCGGAACGCTACCGGTAAAGAAGATCTTGTCCCAGCACTCATCGAGCAACGCTTCGTTTTCGGCACGCCCGCCTTCGACGACCGTCACCAAGCGCGGATCAAATGCCTCTTCACAGATTTGCTTGAGCACCGCGCTCGATGCCGGAGCATAGGCACTCGGCTTGATGACCACGGCGTTGCCCGCGGCAAGGGCGCCAGCGAGCGGCTCGAGCGTCAACAAAAACGGATAGTTCCAGGGGGCCATGATGAGCGCGACGCCATAGGGCACGGCTTGCGTCTTGCACACACTCACAGCGTTGGCGAGGTCGCACGGGCGCAGGCGCGGGCGGCTCCATCGAGCCACGTGCGCAATCTGATGTCGAATCTCGGAAAGCGAGGTGCCGATCTCGCACATATACGCCTCGTCATGTGACTTACCCAAATCGGTCTTGAGCGCATGGGCAATATCGGCCTCGTGGGCCCGCACCGCATCGCGTAAACTCACGAGCGCACGACGTCGAGCATCGACATCAAACGTGGCGTGCGTCTTAAAGTAGGCGCGCTGATCGCCGACGATGCGCGCAATTTCCTCGGTGTTCATGGGCCCTCCTAGTTCTCGTCTTCAAACATACCACCCGCAACGACCTCGTACATATGCTCGAGCTCCAAACGGTCCATTAAAAGCGGAACGGGGTACAGGGGATTGGCCTCGGCATCGGCATGCGCCGCCATCTCAGGAATGTCGGAGTGGCGAATGCCCGTCACATATTTGGGTATGCCCAAGGCGGCGTTCATGCGGTCGACCCAATCGATAAAGGCCTCGGCCGCCAGGCTGTCCTGCGCGTTAGCCGGCGCGATACCGGCCATGCGGGCGAGATCGGCGAGTTTAGGAGCAGCAGCTTCGCCATAGGCACGAAGCATATGCGGCAGGATGGTAGCGTTGGCCAAGCCGTGCGGAATCCCGTAACGCCCGCCCAAGCTGTGTGCGATGGCATGCACATATCCAACATAGGAGCGCGTAAAGGCAACACCCGCCTTATACGCCGCCGAAAGCATATTGCGGCGCGCACGCATGTTCTCCCCGTGCTCATAGGCCTCGAGCAAATTGTCGTGGATGAGCTGCACCGCCTGGCGCGCCATCTTGCGCGTGTAGGGCGTGGTGCTACGGCCGATAAAGGCCTCGACGGCATGCGTCAGGGCATCCATACCCGTCTGCCCCGTAATGGAGGCGGGCAGGCCACGTGTAAACTCGGGGTCGTGCACCGCAAAGCGCGGGATCAGCACAAAGTCGTTAATGGGATACTTGTAGTGCGTCTCGTCGTCGGTAATTACCGCTGCAAGCGTGACCTCGCTTCCCGTGCCCGCCGTGGTGGGAACGGCGATGAGCAGCGGCAGGCGACGATGGACACGCAGCAGGCCGCGCATCTTGTTGATGGGCTTGTTTGGCTGCGCGACGCGTGCTCCCACGCCCTTGGCGCAGTCCATGGCCGAGCCGCCGCCAAAACCGATAATGGCCTGGCAGGCGCCCTCTCGATACAGGGATGCCGCTTCCTCCACGTTTGAGACCGTGGGGTTCGCACGTGTCTCGGCATAGACCGCAGCGCTAATTCCCTTGGACGCGAGCGCTGTCTCGAGCGGTGCCGTGAGCCCCAGACGGGCAATGCCGGGACTGTCACGATAAGAACATGCTGTATTGAACGCTTTTGAAGCACTGCGGGCACTTCCTCAGCGTGCTCTAAAATGCGTGGCTCGGTATAGGGCAGTACCGGCAATGCGATGCGAAAAACCGTTTGATACGTTCGGCACCAGGCGCGGCGGGCTAGATGCATAAAGGAAGCTCCTTCATTTGTTGATTGGTCAACATTTGCTCGACCGATTGTACTCATCGGAGGCCGCACGAGGTCTAGCAATCGTTAATCAATCAACATCTACACATGCTTAAATTGTTTTATTAAAAATCATTCCTAATAGGCTTCACATTCGGTCTCATTTATGGATAATAGAACTCGTCAAGACGCACGTCCGGAGAGGGCCCTTACGGGACCGGACGAGCGCACCATCGCCATCGATCGAAAGGATCGAATCATGAAGTTTGTTTGCCCCGTTTGCGGTTATGTGGAAGAGTTCGACGGCGACCAGCTGCCCGAGGATTTCAAGTGCCCCCAGTGCGGCGTTCCTGGCTCTCGCTTCCTGAAGCAGGAGGAGGGCCAGCTCGAGTGGGCTGCCGAGCACGTCGTGGGCGTCGCCAAGATGGAGGGCGTCTCCGAGGACATCGTTGCCGATCTGCGCGCCAACTTTGAGGGCGAGTGCTCCGAGGTCGGTATGTACCTGGCCATGGCTCGCGTTGCTCATCGCGAGGGTTATCCCGAGATCGGCCTGTACTGGGAGAAGGCTGCCCACGAGGAGGCCGAGCATGCCGCCAAGTTCGCCGAGCTCCTGGGCGAGGTCGTGACCGATTCCACCAAGAAGAACCTCGAGATGCGCGTTGAGGCCGAGAATGGCGCCACCGCCGGCAAGACCGATCTTGCCAAGCGCGCCAAGGCCGCCGGTCTCGATGCTATCCACGACACCGTGCACGAGATGGCCCGCGACGAGGCTCGCCACGGCAAGGCTTTCGCCGGCCTGCTCAAGCGTTACTTTGGCTAAGCCAACCGCCTGAGACATAACCTCTAGCTCGAAGAAGGCCCGGACCGTATTGGTTCGGGCCTTTTCGTTGGCTTATTGCAGTTGCTCCTGAAGAACACTGAGCGACTGAGAGCTCAGGTCGTCGTATTGTATGAGGACGCGAGATGGAGCGTTCTTAGTCGATGCCCGATCACCCGTCCACAGGCAATCGGCGATGTTGACATAGGAAATACGAGCGTCAGCGAGAGCCTTCGCGAAACTCTCCCCTGCCTTGTCCTCGGCCAGGGCAACAGTGCAGTAAAGGCCCGCGTCTGCATGATCGATCGAAACCTCCCCTGCCGGAAACGTTTTCCGTACAAGCGCCGCCAGGCCATCACGCGCCCCACGAGCACGAGCGCGCACGCGGTTCACATGTCGCTCGTAATCACCCGATTCCAGCAAACGCGCCAAGGCAACCTGATCAACAGAACTTACCGACGAGGCGTAGAAACCAAGGTTGCGTTTAAACCTCTCCATTAGTTCATCGGGCAGCACCATGTACGCTAAACGCAACGCCGATGAAAGGCTCTTCGAAAACGTGTTGGTGTAGATAACCGACTGGGCGGCATCGATCGACGCGAGCGCGGGAATCGGCTTGCCGGCAAGGCGAAACTCACAATCAAAGTCGTCTTCGATGAGATACCGACCTGGCCGCTCGGCGGCCCAGCTCAGCAACGCATAGCGACGTGCAATGCTCGTCACAAGACCGGTCGGATACTGATGAGACGGCATCAGGTGAAGGACATCGGTCCCGGTTTTCTGCAGCGCGCTCAAGTCCACGCCCTCAGCATCCAACGGGATATGCCGCACTTCGCAACCCATGGCCTGATAGATGCGCGTCAAGCGCAAATAGCCTGGATCCTCGACGGCATACACCTTGTCCGCGCCAAGCAACTGAACCAACATGGTATCGAGCAGCTGGGCGCCCGCACCGATAACGATGTTGTCGGGGTCGACATTCATGCCCCTTGTCCCGCGCAGATGGTGCGCAATCGCACGTCGCAGTCGAGCGGTGCCCTGCGCCGGTGCGGGCGAAAAGATTTCACGTTCGTCTTCGGACGTCAGCGTCGCCCGTAGCGCACTTTGCCAAAGCCGCGCCGCCTCCAAAGCGGAAGGAGAAAGTGCGTCGAATCGCTCTGCCTGCCCCATGGCATCATGCGCGCTGGGACCAACAGGGACAGCATCTCGGTCGATATCCCCCGCAGCAAAAGCCAAAACCGGCGCATCCGGAAGCTCGCACGCGTAGTAGCCACGACGCGGCATCGAGCAAATATAGCCCTCGGCAAGCAACTGGCTATATGCATTCTCGATGGTAATGACACTGATACCCAAATGACTCGCAAAGGCGCGCTTAGACGGCAGATGCTCCCCCGCCGCAATACGGCCAGCAACAATATCATCGCGAATTTGCTGGTAAACATACTCATAAAGCGATGCTTCGCCGCGATTTTCCAAATTGTAGTCAAGCATGGGTCTATCACCTGACCTTATCGAATCATTCAATCTGGCATTAGTCTGACCTTGTTATTATCTCGAAAACTGAGTATTTCGCCATACCCAGCTCCCCGATAGGATGTTCCGTCAAGCAATGTACATGCCAACCAAGGGAGCAACCATGGCAGAACAGACCAGCAAGGCCGATCGCGTCAAACTCAATCGCGAACTCGCGCAGATGCTCAAGGGCGGCGTCATCATGGACGTCACCACGCCCGAGCAAGCACGCATCGCCGAGGAGGCGGGCGCCTGCGCCGTCATGGCGCTCGAGCGTATCCCGGCCGACATCCGCGCCGCAGGCGGCGTCTCGCGCATGAGTGATCCCAAGATGATCAAGGGCATCCAGGAGGCCGTCTCCATCCCCGTTATGGCCAAGTGTCGCATCGGTCACATTGTCGAGGCGCAGGTCCTGCAGGCCATCGAGATCGATTACATCGATGAGTCCGAGGTCCTCTCCCCCGCCGATGATGTCTATCACATCGACAAGACCCAGTTTGACGTGCCGTTTGTCTGCGGCGCCCGCGATCTGGGCGAGGCGTTGCGCCGTGTTGCTGAGGGCGCCACGATGATTCGTACCAAGGGCGAGCCGGGCACGGGCGACGTCGTTCAGGCCGTGCGTCACATGCGCAAGATCCAAAAGCAGATCCGCGACGTTGTTGCTCTGCGCGACGACGAGCTCTTTGAGGCAGCCAAGCAGCTGCAGGTTCCGGTCGAGCTGGTGCGCGAGGTCCATGCCACGGGCAAGCTCCCCGTCGTAAACTTTGCCGCCGGCGGAGTCGCGACCCCCGCCGACGCCGCGCTGATGATACAGCTGGGCGCCGAGGGCGTCTTTGTTGGCTCGGGCATCTTTAAGAGCGGCGACCCCGCCAAGCGCGCCGCCGCCATCGTCAAGGCCGTGGCAAACTTCACCGACGCCAAGCTCATCGCCGAGCTTTCGGAGGACCTGGGCGAGGCCATGGTGGGCATCAACGCCGACGAAATCGAGATCATCATGGAGGAGCGCGGGCGCTAGTCCAGCAGAAAGGATCGCACATGAGCGATTATGCAGACCAAACGGTCGCCGTGCTGGCGGTCCAGGGCGCTTTTGCCGAGCACGAGGCAAGACTGTCCGAGCTGGGCGCACGCTGTATTGAGCTGAGGCAGGCGGCTGATTTGAAGCAGAACTTTGACCGTCTGGTACTTCCCGGCGGCGAGTCTACCGTTCAAGGGAAACTGCTTGATGAGTTGGGCATGCTCGAGGAGCTTCGTACCCGTATCGCTGAAGGTATGCCCGTCCTGGGCACCTGCGCCGGCCTGATTCTGCTGGCTCACGACCTTGCCGCTCATGACGATAAGGGCACGTCGCGTTTGGCAACCATGGATGTACTCGTCGAGCGCAATGCCTACGGCAGGCAACTCGGCAGCTTTCGAGCCAAGGGGCAGGTAGCCGGCATCGACGGTGAAGTGCCGCTGACGTTTATCCGCGCGCCCCGCATCGTCGAAGTGCACGGCGACACTGAGGCCCTAGCCGAAGTCGACGGTCGCATCGTCGCCGCCCGCCAAGGCAACCAGCTCGGCGTCACCTTCCACCCCGAGCTCGACGAAGACACCCACCTCCACGAACTGTTCCTGCAAATGTAGGTAGAACAAAAACGAGAGTGGATAATCTCCCACTTTGAGCTTGAATGCAGGCTCAAACCGGGAGATTATCCACTCTCATCCTATGTAGTCGTTGGGGACGTTCTTAAACGACTAGTCAAACAAGAACGTCCCCAACGACCATATTGCGATAGACGACCACGTTTGCCCAGATAAAACCGACCAAAATAAACCTGTCCCTTTTTGGTAGGTTTGGATCAAGGCGACGCCGATGCCTTGGTACCGACAGACACTATGACCCAATCCGAGGGCACTGAAAAGATAGGAGCCCCCGCTCGTGACCGCGGGTCGGGGCTGCGACAATGATGTTGAAGTGCCATAGGCGCAGCCGCGCCGCAACGAGGTTGGGA
>NZ_JBBNLO010000046.1:0-8722 GCF_040092405.1 Collinsella sp. CLA-ER-H2 | reverse complement strand
TCAGTTTTGACCGCATTCAAACCTCCAAAATAGACTAATGCCCGGGAGCAAATTCAAATTGCCCCCGGGCATTATCGTCCCAAATCGGAAAAATGCTATATGTCAATTTTGGTCTAACAGAGCCTTTTGTTTTGCGTCTGTACCGTTGACGCATCTGAGTGTGCCATTCGCTCCGACGCGTAGGTTTTGGCGGTAATTCCGAGGATAATAACCGCCAACGTTAACATCCCAATGGCGGCAATCTTCGTCACGCGGATGCGAGCGTCAGCGAGGCCACGCGAAGGCGTGCCCTTCGTCTCATATCTGCTGCCATGCTGCGGCACATACTCGTCCCGCGATGCGTTGTTTCGCACGTGGTCTCCTGACTGCTACCGTTCATATACGAGCAGCATAATACCGAGCGGGCATTTCTTTCCAAAGATATTCAGCGGCGTTTAAGGTGTCTTTAAAGAAACCACAAGCGTATTTATCCAAATGGCACGATTCTGTTGCGCATCTCCACCCAAAACGCAGTTGCGGTGGAATAGTTCCTGTTTGGGCGGCATAAGCCGAAAAACAAGAACTATTCCACCGCAACTTGACGGGGCTCTTTGGCAATCAACTTGGTGCCCAGGGGTACTCATTTAAGTCTGTCCCCAATGAGTGCCTTTGGGGAGCGAAAATGGCTCGCTAGCCGATAGCGTTTTTGAGTTCCGCGCGGCGCTTTTTCATGCCCGTCATGACGGCGTTGCGCAGCTCGGGCATGCGCGCGGTATCCATCTGGGGCACGCCCTCGAGCTTATAGGGAATGCCCAGTTGCTCGTACTTGACGACACCCATCGTGTGATACGGCAGCATTTCCAGGCCCACCACGTTGTGCCATGGAGCGATGAGGCGACCGAGCTTCTCGCACTCCTCCACCGTGTCGGTAATGCCCGGCACCACCACGTGGCGGATAACGACCTTGATCTTGCGACGTGCAAGTTCATCGCCGAACGCCAAGATGCGTGCGGGATCGCAACCGGTCAGCTTTTTATGCTCGACCGGGTCGGCATGCTTAATATCGAGCAGTACCATGTCGGTCTCGTTGAGCACGGCATCGAACTTCTCGGGGTGGTTGGGGTCAAATGCATAGCCACAGCTATCTAGGCAGGTATGTACACGGCCATCGGGGTTGTTATGCATAGCACGAAACAGATCGGCCAAAAACTCGGGCTGCAGGAGCGGCTCGCCGCCGGACACCGTAATGCCACCGCTGCGATAGAACTCGTGGTTACTCTGGAACTCATCCATCAGGTGTTCGACGGTCACCATGGTGCCGCCGTTGACCGACCAGGTATCGGGATTGTGGCAATACGCGCAGCGCATGGGACAGCCCTGAACAAACACCACAAAGCGGATGCCGGGTCCGTCGACCGTTCCCATCGTCTCGATCGAATGCACGCGGCCAAGGGCAAACGCAGAGTCCTCGGGGCGAGCGTCCACACCCTCAAGCGTCATTTCTGCCATTCGCGCTACCTTGCCTCTCCTTGGATGCAACCAATTAAAATGCCAGAGTCATTCTAGCCCATGCGTTTGCGTTTAAACGTCTCGGACTAGAACGGCACGTTTTAATCTATCCCCCATCACCATGGCTGGGGGCTACGTCGAGATGTCAGGCTGAAGAACGCTCGCCTGCGGCCTTTACGCCTTAAGCGTGAGCACCGCACCGAAGGCGGTCGGGCCGCAATGGCTCGAGATGACGCCGCCGACCTGAGTCCAGGTAACGTCCTTAAAGCCCAGATCATGCGCATAGACTTCCATGTCATCGCGCAGCTCCTGGGAAAGGCCCACCGAATACGCCAGGCCAATGTGCGAGTAGTCAATCTCGCCCTTCGCAACCATGTGGTCAATAAAGGCGCGGGCGCACTTGAGCATAGAGCCGCGGAATTTCTTGGTCGCCACGAACTTGCCGCCCGTTACCTCAATGCAGGGCTTAATCTTGAGCAGGTGGGCGCCAAGGAATGCGACGTTGGACAAGCGACCGCCCGCCTTAAGAAAGGCCAGGTCGGTAGGAACAAAGCCCAGCAGCACGCGGTCCATGACGGAGTTCGTAAATGCAAAGATCTCGTCGACGGTGGCATCGGGGTGAGCCTCGATGTATTTGGCGGTCTCGACGGCAACAAGCGACTGGCCCACCGAGACAAAACGCGTATCCATGGAGAATACGTAGTCGCGGCCCTTAGCCGCAATCTTGGAGGACTGATGCGAGCAAGTCGTGACTTCGGAGTACGCAAGATGCAGAATGATCGCATCGGGCTGCTCGGCATGGATACGGTCATACACGTGAGCAAAATCCGCAGGTGCGCAGCCGCTGGTCTTGGGCATCACGCCAAACTCGTTGCAGCGCGAATAAATCTCGAGCGGATCGATTGAGCCGTCCTCGACGGTCTCGTCACCAATCGTGACATGCATAGGCACGCGCACGATGCCGTAGCGTTCGCAGAGTTCCGGCGTCACATCCGACCCAGACTCAACCACGATTACGTACTTGCCCATTATTATCACGACCCATCTCGACATTGGCTTTTCAATACATGGCACGCGCCGCCGCACTGTTGCACAACGGCGGCAGAGCGCCAAAGAGACGCCGTCCCTTGCACATAGCAAAGGACAGCGTCTCTCTGGAAAACTCCGTGCTTAACTGAGATTTTACACGGTTTATAAATGAGTGTTACTTATCCCGCAAACGGTCGCTATACGCGATAAACGGTAATTCGCTGCGGCAACTGCAATACATTCCGCCCAGCAAGTCCAATCGTGCCTCACGCACGGTTAATGCGCGAGGCGGTAGAACTCCATCGACACCGCACCCTCGGCATGCAGCCCTAACGCCGGTACCGCCGGCGAATAGGTACGGCTCGTAAGCGCCGCCTCGCCGCCGTTGCCAAAAATCTCGACCATCGTAGTGTCCGAAAGCACGCGCAGGTCGCGAAGCTCACCGAGCTTGATCGACCTCTGGTCGCGCCCATAGCCTTCGTCACCCATGTCGAGGGTAAGCATCCCGTCTGCATAGCGCACAAAGACACCCTTGCGAATCTCGAGCTCGACCATCTTGGCGCCCTCACAGGAAACCACAAGATCAAACAGGCGGCCCGGCTCCTCAACGGTTTCACCGCCTGTCGCGCGAACGCAGTCGCCGCGCATCCTCTCAATCTCGTGCGTCGGCTGCTGGCAGAGCTTACCATCGCGCATGCTCAGCTCTCGCGGCACCGTCAACGCGCACTGCCACCCGCGCGCCACCGTCGGGTTTTCTGCCGTCGCATCGGGGCAACCCGACCATCCGATCATCAAACGCCGGCCTGCAGCATCCTCAAAGGACTGCGGAGCATAGAAATCAAAACCGGCATCGACCATCGGGGGCATGCCCTGCCCGACGATTTTAAAGCTCGGCGCCTCCCAATCGGCCTCGATGGGGAACCACACGCACTGATGCGGATTGCGGTAACGCCAACCATCGGCAGGCACACCCTGCGGACAGCAAACGAGAACAAGCTCACCATCGAGCTCAAACAGATCGGGGCACTCCCACATAAAGCCAAACTTCTCGCCCAACTCAATGCGCGTCGCATAGCTCCAGTCCTCAAGATTGCGCGAGGTATAGACAAGCACGCAGCCACGGTCGTCTTTCGTACGAGCGCCCAGAACCATGTAGTAGATACCATCGTGCTCAAGGATCTTGGGGTCGCGCACGTGCGTACCGATATCGTCGGGGTAATCGACCGGTCCAACAGCTATGCACTTCTCGCCCAATTCGTCGGGATTCTCGGCGACCATATGAATCTGGTTTTGCTCACGGCCCGTCAACACGTAGTCGTAATCATCGCGGTCAAAATGCTTGACGTTGCCGGTATAGAAGTAGTGAATCTTGCCATCGCGTACAAAGGCAGAACCAGAATACGCTCCACTCGAATCCAAATCGGAATCGGGAAACAGCACGGGACCATGATTCTCGTAGGTCACAAAATCCTTTGTCGTCAGATGGTTCCAAAGCACTGGACCGCCATGCGCAGCATCGAACGGATCGTATTGATGATAGATGTGATACGTATCACCAATCTGAACCAAACCGTTGGGGTCGTTGAGCCAGCCAAGCTCAGGCTCCACATGGAACAGGAGCCTATCGGGGTCGGACGCGATGCGACCCGCCGTCTCATCCTGTCCGGCACGCCACTGCTCATAGTCCGCGCGTGTCACCTTATTTTTTTGATTAAACATCGCCGTTGACTTTCTCGTCTATGGGGAAGGACGCTCGACTCACACGAGTCGAACGCCCTTCCTCAAATGGACTTATCCTCAGATTACACTGAACGGCTCAACTAGAAGCTAACGTCGAAGCCAGCGCCAGCGCCCTCTTCATCGGTGGTCGGCACGCCCTTTGCCTTGTTGTAGGCAAAGATCAAGACGATCGGCACGATAAAGGCGATGAGATTGCCAGCCACATACCACACGAGGGTCTCGGGCGTGACGATGAGCAGGCCAAGCACGCCGGTCAGACCCTGACCGATAGCGCGCACCTCAAAGAGCTTGACGAAGGCACCGCCGCAGCCTGCACCGATGCATGCGCAGATGAACGGGATGATCGAGTAGCGCATGTTTGCAGCAAAGATAGCGGGCTCGGAGATTCCGACCAGCGTCGGGATAAAGGACGACATGCAAATGTTGCGCTCTTTGGAATGCTTCTTGTGAATGAGGTACATGCCGATGGCGCCGCCGCCCTGGGCGATGATGGAAACCGACCAGATGGCCTGGATGTAGTTGAAGCCAGTCGTGGCAACAAGGTTTGCCTCGATACCCTGGATGAACTGATGCGTACCGGTAACGACAAGCGGCTGCAGGAACGCGGCGAAGACAAAGGCACCAAAGACGCCCATCCTGTTGTACAGGATATCGATTACGCCGGCGAGGACATCGCCGATCAGGTTGCCGAGCGGGCCGAACACGGTGAACAGGGCGACGTTAGCAAGAATCAGGGTAACGGTCGGGACAAAGACGAACGAAACGACCTCGGGGATGTACTTCTGGGCAATCTTTTCGACCTTGGCCATAAACCAGGCAGTCAGGATTGCAGGGAACACGCCGCCCTGGAAAGCAACCATGGGAATGGAGAGCGGACCAAAGTTCCAGTACTCAGCACCCGTCGGGTCCATAACGAACGTGTTGCGGTTCATAAGGCTCGGGTGAACCATGACGATACCGACGAGGATGCCCAGGATCGGGTTACCGCCAAAACGCTTGACTGCGCTGTACATAACCAGGACAGGCAGGTAGTCGAACGTGGTGGCGATAATGGCAAAGAAGCTTGCGAGGTTCTTGAGGAACTCGCTGTGATCGGCGAGGCTGCCTTCCATGCCAAAGAGGCCGTTGGCAACGATCAGCGACTTAAGGCCGATGATGATAGCAGCGCCGACGAAAGCGGGAATGATGGGGATAAAGATGTCCGAGAATACCTTGAGGACCGAGAAGAACTTGCCCTTCTTGTCCGCCTCGGCGCCCTTGACCTCGGAAGCGCTGATCTCCTTAACGCCCGTCAGAGCCATAAACTCATCGTAAACCTTGTTGACGGTACCGGTACCGAAGATGATCATGAGCTGGCCGCTGTTGTACAGCACGCCCTTGACGCCATCGATGTTCTCGAGCTCGGCCTTGTTGTATTTGCTCGTATCCTTGAGCACCAGACGCAGACGGGTCACGCAATGCGTGGCGCCCTCGATGTTCTCCAGTCCGCCGACGTTGTCGACGACTTGCTGGGACACTGCCTTGTAGTCCATGTTCCTCTCCATTCCTTTTCTAAATCATAAAACGGTTCGTTGGCGCTACAGAGACGCGATCGTTGCGTTTGCGCACTTGAGCGCACCGTCGGTGACGGTAAGCGCCACACCCTGGCCCTGCTTGTTGCAGAAGCGAGCGTTGAGCGCGACATCATCGACAAAGATGGTCGCGATGTCGTCGTCGACGACCAGACGCACATGGTGAGTGCCCTCGCCCTTAAAGAACAACGGACGCTCGAGGCCCATGTTGTTGACCTGGAACCACGGGTACTGGGGAGCCGGCGTGAACTCGAGCTTGCCCTCGCGCAGGTTGGCGCGGAACTCATAGGCAAGACCGGTCTCGGCGTCCTCGGCGAACTTGACCGAGAAGCCGGCAGCGTTACCGCCGAGCTCAATGTCGGCATCGAGCAAGTAGGTGGAGCCGGCATCTGCGGCGAGCACCTGCTCGACCTTGCCCGACTCGCAGGAAAGCTCAAAGGTCTCGACTGCCTTAGCCTCGCCAAAGGCGCCAAGCATGCTGTCGGGGAGCTTGGTGCCGAGCGTTCCGTCGGCACGCTGAACGATCTCGAGGGGCATAAAAGTGCCACCCCACAGGTAAGAGCTGGGGTCACCGCCCTCGTCACGCGTAGGAACCCAACCAAAGAGAACGCGGCGCTCGCCATCGAATGCGGTGCGAGCGGCGTAGTACGCGCGGCCGTCGAAGGAGTCGTCAGCGGGGGTAATCCAAGGACCGTTGATGGACTTGGACATGCGGTAACGGGTCTTGTTGCCGTCGCTGTACTCGGAAAAGACGAGGTACCACCAGTCGCCCATCTTAAAGAGATCAGGCATCTCGAACATGGTGTACAGGCCCGGGTTCCACCAGTCGCCCTGGAACTCCCAGTTGGTCAGGTCCTTGGAGGTGAACTTGACCAGACGACCGGTCATCAGACGCTTGTCCTCGCCCACACGTGTGCCGAGGATGAGCATGTACTCTTCGTTCTCCTCATCCCAAAGCACAAAGGGATCGCGCCAGTTGCGGTCGTCGTAGCCCTCCTGGGGCGGAAGCAGCGTCTCGGCGATGTTCTTCTCCCACTTGACGGCGTCGTCGCTCGTTGCGTGAAGAAGAACCTGCTTCATCAAACGTGCACGGACCTTATCGCGATTGCAACCAGTGTAGAGCGCATGGTACTTGTCGCCCACCTTAAACACCGTGCCGGCATAAATGTACTGGTCGACTTCCTCGTCACCGCCACGCTCAAGGCTCTCGCCAAAGTCCTTGTAGTTGACGAAATCCTTGGTCGTAGCGAGTGCCCAGCCAAACGGCTCTCCGAAAGGTTCGGGGTTACGCGTGTCACGCTGATGATAGAGATAGAACGTGCCGTCCTCGCCGTACGGCATGATGTCGCCTACCCAAATTCCCTCAGGCTGGTAATACACCTTGTGCATCCGAGACTTCCTTTCTCACGAGATACTAACTCGGTACAACTGCAAGATATGTCAATCGTTTTCATATGTCAAACGTTTTCACACTAATACGTCTTTTCGCAGTTCCAGTCGTCGGCAAACGGTTGACATATGCCGGCGAACGGTCATCAGAGGTGTTTGAGGAATTCTTTTGGCACGGGATAAACTACGCGGTTTTACCCTCAATGAGTTCAACGGGGAGCTTGATATTCGATTCGGGCTTTTCGCCGTTAATAAGAGCAATGATGGATTGCGCCGCGAGCTCTCCGATGCGATCGATATCTTGGCGTACGGTTGTTAAGTCAGGCATAAACGTCATAGTGCGGCGGGCACCATCCGCGCCCACGACCTTAATATCGCCCGGAGCGCTCAAGCCGCGCTGCTTCATAACGTTGAGGCAGATAGCCGCCATCGTGTCGTCTCCCGCAAAGATGCCGTCAATATCGGGGTTCTCATCGAGGATCTTCGCAACGACCGCACTCTTTTCGTCGTCGGGCTTAACGAACTCGACCTCACGGACAAGCACGGGCAAACCGGCCTGCTCAACAACATCGAGGTAGGCATCGGTACGCTTATTGGCAGGCATGCGCATGCGGCTATTGCTGCGCAGGCACAGGATGCGTGAACATCCGTCATCGATCAGGCGACGCGTGGCAAGTTCGCCGATACTATAGCTGTCGCTCGCAATCTGAACAGAGGCCTCGCCAAGGTCGCAGTCGATACCAACCAGACTCAAGCCCATCTCGGCATACGCCTCGGCACCGATATTAAGCGAGTTGACAATGACGCCATCAACCATATTGCGCCGAAGCATATCGATATAAGAACGCTCAAGATCAGGTCGATTGGCACTATTGCACAGCAGCATCTTAAAACCGTTTTCCGCTAACGTGCGCTCGACCGCCTGCACAACCTGAGCATGGAACGGGCTGCTCACAAAGGGAACAATCATGCCGATAAGGTTCAGGCGGCCATTGAGCATGGCACGGGCGATATCGTTGGGCGTGTAATTGATGCGCTCCATCGCCGCATGGACTTTATCGCGGGTTTCCTGGCTAATGTAGCCGCGATTATTAAGCACGCGAGATACCGTAGTAGGCGAAACCCCCGCCACCGCTGCAACTTCCTTGATGCCAGGCTTAGCCGTATCCTTAGAACGAGCACTCTCGCGAGCCATAGCACCCTCCCCCATCAACATGTCATACGTTTACATACGAACAAAGCATACCCCAACAACAGCGGGAAGACGGTAACAGCACAAGTAAGTAAACGACTCATCCAAATAATTAGGAGAGTTCCGCCTAAAGGGTGACTCCAAAGGACCCCACATGGCCGGTTTTGGGTTATTTTCCAAAACATCCCGCACTGATATTTTCTGTATTGAAGACGTCGATGATGCACCCGTATACCATTGACGTCGACACCATCAGATGCGGACCGCGCGGTGACCCCACATTCCGCTGGCGCCCACAGGGCTGCCCTCGTTT
>NZ_JBBNLO010000045.1:0-10621 GCF_040092405.1 Collinsella sp. CLA-ER-H2 | reverse complement strand
AAACGAGGGCAGCCCTGTGGGCGCCAGCGGAATGTGGGGTCACCGCGCGGTCCGCATCTGATGGTGTCGACGTCAATGGTATACGGGTGCATCATCGACGTCTTCAATACAGAAAATATCAGTGCGGAATGTTCCGGAGAGAAGCCCCCGTCACGCCCCCGGATTCCCTGCGTTTACGGCCTTGAGGTCGGCGTGGGCGGAGGACTTGGTTGTTGGGAATACGTGTCCCGGTCGCTGTTTCGCGGCTTTGCCGCGAAAGGCGCGCCGCTTTGGGGCGAGTGGAGGATGTGGTTGTTGCAGTGGCTTGTCCCCTTCGCTGTTTCGCGCTTTGCGCGAAAGGCGCGCTACTTTGGGATGGGTGGGGAACGTGGTTGTTGCGGCAACTGATCCCCGCCACAAATTACCCTTGGCATACTTGCGCGAAAGCCTACTGGTGCTACACTTGCAATTGCTGTTTCAGGGCGGGGTGAAATTCCCCACTGGCGGTAAATCGGGCGGTGCTAAAGGGGTGCCGTGGCGCAGGCGAGGTGCCTGCGGCCGAGCCGATGAGTCCGCGACCCGTGTGTGCGTTGGTTCGCATGCCGGCTGAACTGGTGAGATCCCAGTACCAACGGTTAGAGTCCGGATGAAAGAGGCAGGTGATCTTATGTCTGAACAGTCGCAGCATATCCATTTTGAGAACACGAATAGGTGGAGCACCAAACAGCTCGTTACCATGGCGCTGATGTGTGCCTTGGGCGCCCTGTTTATGTACGTGCAGCTGCCTATCCTTCCTTCGGCGCCGTTTTTGACGTATGACCCGTCGCTGGTGCCGGCGATGGTGTGCGGTTTTGCGTATGGTCCTGGCGCCGGTACTGCTGTTGCCGCTATGGCGATTGTTATCCATGCGCTTACCACGGGCGATTGGGTCGGCGCACTTATGAACCTGGTTGCTACGCTGGGCTACATTCTGCCCGCGGCTATCGTGTACCAGAAGATGCATACCTATAAGGGTGCCGTGATTGGCCTAGTGTTCGGCGTTATTGCCGCTACGGCGCTGTCTATGGTCGCTAACCTTACCATTGGCGTATGGTTCTGGTATGGCTCGGTCGATGTGATCGCCCCGCTCATGATTCCTGCCGTGCTGCCGTTCAACCTTATCAAGACCGTGCTTAACTCGGTGTTGACGCTAGCGGTGTATAAAGCAGTCTCCAACCTCATCACGCCTAAAAAGGACCAGGTCAAAGGCCGCGCATGATTGAGTGTCGGGGCGTTTCCTTTAGCTATGACGGTGCCGTACCGGCACTCGACGGTGTCGATCTGAACATCGAGGACGGGGAGTTTTTCTGCATCCTCGGTGGCAATGGGTCGGGCAAGTCGACGTTTGCCAAGCATCTGAATGCGCTGCTGCAGCCCGATGCGGGCACGGTACGTATCAACGGTATGGATGCGTCCGATCCCGAGCTGGTCTACGACATTCGTTCGACCGCAGGCATGGTGTTCCAGAATCCCGACGACCAGCTGGTGGCAACGCTTGTCGAAGATGACGTTGCGTTCGGTCCCGAAAACCTTGGCGTTCCATCGGCGCAAATTGCGCAGCGCGTACGCGAGGCGCTGAAGGGCGTGGGCCTGGTGGGCTTTGAGCGCCACGAGACCCACGCGCTCTCGGGTGGCCAAAAGCAACGCGTGGCGCTTGCTGGCGTGCTTGCCATGGAACCGCGCGTGCTCATCTTGGATGAGGCTTCCTCGATGCTCGATCCGCGTGGACGCAAGGGCCTCATGAAGGCTTGCCGCGCGTTGCATGATCGTGGCATGACCATCGTGATGATTACGCACTTTATGGAAGAGGCCGCCGAGGCCGATCGTGTCGCGGTGTTTCGGGCGGGGCGCGTTGCCATGCTCGGTACGCCCGAGGAAATCTTGACGCGAGCGGACGAACTTGCGCAGCTCAACTTGGATATGCCGGCGTCGTGCTGTCTAGGTAGGGCACTTCGTGAGAAGGGCGTATCCGTTTGCGCACAGGTGCGTGAGGCGGATATGGTCGCTGAGATTGCGCAGGCTTATGCCGAGCGAAGTGGGGCAGGCACCGCGGGGCAGTCTTCCGCATCCCAGTTGGAAATCGCTGACGTCACTGTTCCGGTAGACAACGAGGGCAACGCGTCGGAGCCCGTCATCGAGCTATCCCATGTTTCGTACAGTTATTCGCTCAGTCCGCGCGAGCGCCGCCGCTGGCATAAGCGCTCGGTCACTGCGGGCAAATCGAGCAAACAGGCTCTCTGGGGAAACGACCCCAGCAGCCCGTGGGCGCTGCGCGATGTATCGCTGACGGTGCGTCGCGGCGAGTTCCTGGGCTTGGCAGGTCATACCGGTTCGGGTAAGTCGACGCTGGTCCAGCATCTCAACGGTTTGATTCGCCCCCAGGAGGGATCCGTTCGCGCGCTGGGGCTCGACCTATCAAACAAGAAAGACGCCGCTGCGGTTAAGGCCAAGGTCGGCGTGGTATTTCAGTATCCTGAGCGTCAGCTGTTTGCCGAAACCGTGGCGCAGGACGTGGCGTTTGGTCCGCACAACCTTGGCTTGCCGCAAGATGAAGTCGACCGTCGTGTCGAGTCATCACTCTCGCGCGTGGGCCTCGATCTTTCCACGGTCGGCGACAAGAGTCCCTTTGAGCTTTCGGGCGGTCAGCAACGGCGTGTGGCATTCGCCGGCGTGCTCGCCATGGAGCCCGAGGTCCTGGTGCTCGATGAACCCATGGCGGGGCTCGATCCGGCTGCGCGCAGGGATTTCCTTGAGCTTATCGGTCGACTTCATTGCGATGGCCTGACCGTTGTCATGGTTTCGCATAGTATGGATGACCTGGCCAATTGCTGCGACCGTATTGTCGTGATGAACGAGGGCGCGGTGTTTGCCGAGGGCACGCCCGCTCAGGTTTTTGCGCATGCGGATGAGCTCAAGTCGATCGGCTTGGGCGTTCCCGCCGCCCAGCGCATGGCGTTGGCGCTCGCGGAGGCGGGCGTGCCGCTGCGTTGCGGCGGGCTTTATACGGTTGAGTCGCTGGCAGACGAGTTGGTGGACCTGCTAATCGGTCGCTCGGACGGTCCTTCTAACGTCGCGGACATTGCTAAATCCAAGACGGTCGCGCGAGAGGAGGGCTGCTAATGGAGGCGTTTTCGTTTGGCAGCTACTATCCGAGCGATAGTGCGATCCATCGCCTGGATCCGCGCACCAAGCTGCTCCTGGGCTTTGTGTTTTTAATCACGACGCTGACCGTCGGCGGCTTCCGCGGACTGGCCCCTGTCGCAATTTTCGTCGTGCTGATCTATGCCGTGTCCCGGGTGCCGGCTCGTTGCGTTCTGTCGTCGATGGCGCCGCTGCTGGCAATCGTCGTCGTGGTCGCGGTGCTCAACTTGTTTACCGATCAGAGTGGGCGCATCCTGTGGCAGCTCGGCTTTCTGCAGATAAGCGAGGGCTCACTGCGTTCTGCCGCCTTTATGGCGTGTCGCCTGACCCTGATGATGGCCGGCATGAGCGCCATTACGCTCACCACGCCTACGCTCGACCTTACCGCGGGCTTTGAGCGTCTGCTCGCACCGTTTGCGCGCGTGGGGCTCCCTGCGCATGAGCTCGGCATGATCATGGGTATCGCGTTGCGCTTTATGCCGCAGTTTGCCACCGAGATGAAGCAGACGGCGGACGCGCAGGCAAGCCGCGGTGCACGCGTAACGGGTGGCCCGCTCGGCGGCGTGCGTATGCTCGGCAGTGTGGCGATTCCACTGTTCACGGGCGTGTTCCGTCATGCCGAGACGTTGTCTGCCGCCATGGATGCACGCTGCTATCACGGCGAGCAGGGCCGCACGCGTCTGCATGCACTTGCATTTCGCCGCGGGGATGCGCTGGCTGCGGTTGTGACGATGCTGCTGTTTGCGTGTGTCATCGTCGTCAACCTTCAACTTGTTTAGGCGCGATTCGAGCGCAAGAAAGGGGTCCCTATGACCGACAACGACCGCACGGCTCAGCTTGAGCGCGCCTGTTCGTATCTCAGGCGCATTCCGGCGTGGTATCTGGCCACGACCGATGTGACCGACGGGCATCAGCCTCGCGTGAGGCCGTTTTCGTTTGCCATGGTCAATGACGGTAAGCTGTGGTTTTGCACGTCGCGCGACAAGGATGTGTGGGCGGAGCTGAGTGCGAATCCCAAGTTTGAGCTCTCGGGCTGGAAGCCGGGGGAATGTTGGATCGTGTTGACCGGCGAGGCCGCACTTGAGGACGACGCGGTTGCGAGCGACAAGGTGCGTCAAGCGGGTTTTAAGCACATGGTGGGCATTGGCGAGGAACACGAGAGTGCCAACGACGGCCGCCTTGCTTTCTTTTCGGTCCGCAACATTGCCGCGCGCTTCTGTGATATCGACGGTAGCGAGGAGCGCCTGGAGCTCTAGAGCGTCTCAAATTAACTACCCGTTCCGAATTAGCTAGCGCCAGGAGGACACATGGACGGATTGAATACGGTGTTGGAGTATCTGACGTCGGTGCCGGCATGGTATTTGGCGACGAGCGTTGACGGACAGCCTCATGTGCGTCCGTTTTCGTTTGCGCAGATCCAGGATGGCAAGCTGTGGTTTGTAACAGCGCGCACCAAAGATGTGTGGCAAGAGCTGCTGCAAAACCAGCGCTTTGAGGCCACGAGTTGGTGGCCGGGCCATGGCTGGCTCATCTTGCGCGGGCGTGCCGGCTTGGATGACCGGGCTTTAGGCGAAATGCGCGAAGCCGGGTGGAAGCATCTAGAGCACCTGGGCGAGCACTATGAGGGGCCTAACGACCCCACGCTCGTCTTCTTTAGCGTCGAGGATCCCGAGGCTTTTATCTGCAATCACGACGAATGGGTGCCGGTCGAGCTCTAGCCAGCTGGCTCATCCTAACAACTTGGTTTTCGCATGGGCGGGCCCCGTATTGCCCGGCGCCGTTGGGAGCGCCGGTCAATACGGGGCCCGCTCCATTTGTCAATTCCTTCAAGCGAATGTGTCGGGAATGTTTCAATGCATGAATATGCAAGCCATTTACGTGTTAATGCATCTTTTGGTGCTAAAGTTTCAACCCACTTCATAACGACCGCTGCGAAATGCGCATCGGTGCATAAATCGCAGACAAGGAGTCTGATATGTCTTTGAAGGTTGGAATCGTCGGCGCGGCTGGATATGCCGGAGCCGAGCTCATTCGCCTCGTCCTCGGTCATCCCGAGTTTGAACTTGCTGCCATTACGTCCAACGCCGATGCCGGCCAGCCGTTGTCAGCGGTGTACCCGAGCTTCACCGGCGTAAGCGATCTTGTCTTTACGACGCATGATGCCCCCGAGCTCAAGAACTGCGACGCGGTCTTTTTGGCCGTGCCGCACACGGCTGCCATGGCACAGGTGCCCGCGCTGCTTGCATCGGGCGTCTCCTGCTTTGATCTTTCGGCCGACTACCGTCTGAACGACGCGTCCGTTTTTGAGGCTTGGTATGCCGCCGAGCATACGAGCCCCGAGCTGCTCAAGACCCGTGCCTTCGGTCTGCCCGAGCTGTTCTGCCAAGACTTGGAGACCGCCGCATCCGACCATGCCGACGGCAAACCCGTGCTGGTCGCCTGCGCCGGTTGCTATCCCACCGCAACGAGCCTTGCCGCCGCGCCCGCCGTGCGCGCGGGCTGGGTGGCCGAGAACGGTCCCGTGATTGTCGATGCCATTAGCGGCGTGACGGGCGCCGGTAAGTCCTGCAACGCCCGCACCCATTTTTGCAGCGCGGACGAAAACCTGGAGGCCTACGGCGTGGGCAAGCATCGCCACACGCCCGAGATTGAGCAAATCCTTGGTCTGACCGATCGCGTCGTCTTTACCCCGCACCTGGCACCGCTCAAGCGTGGTCTGCTCTCCACGGTGACGCTGCCGCTTGCGCCGCAGGCTATCGATACCTTGACCCTTGAGGACGTTGTCGACCATTACAAGCAGTTCTACGCCGGTCGCACCTTCGTACGCGTACTCGATGCCGGTCAGCAGCCCAAGACGGCTTCGGTCGTCGGCACCAACGCCGCCCAGATCGGCCTCGCGCTCAACAAGCGCGCGGGCGTGCTGGTGGCGACGGGCGCCATCGACAATCTGTGCAAGGGCGCTGCGGGCCAAGCAGTCCAGTGCGCCAATATCGTCTTTGGCTTTGACGAGCGACGAGGCTTGCCCACAGTGGCGTGCCCGGTGTAGCACATTCGATTGTTAACGATTTGGTAGTCGGGCATCGAGTGGGGCGCCACTCTTAAGCTGGTCTCACGATTGTGGCTGGCATGGCGCACCAACCGATGCCCATTTTTTGTTTGACATAAGGAGTCGTAAAGACGATGAATGCTGAGCAGTTCGATATCAAGATTCGTGCCGTAGAGGGCGGCGTAACGGCGGCGGCCGGCTTTAAGGCGGCGGGCATCCATGCCGGATTCCGCAAGAATCCCGAGCGCCTGGATTACGCGCTCGTCGTGCCCGATAAGCCTTGCCCCGGGGCCGGTGTGTTTACGACTAACCGCTTTTGCGCGGCGCCCGTGCAGGTGAGCCGTGCCAACCTGGGCGGTGCCGACAAGGGCTACGGTATCATCGCCGGCGTTTCGGTCAACTCTGGCAATGCCAACGCCGCCACGGGTGAGACCGGCCTTGCATGCGCGCGCGAGACGTGCAGCATCGCATCGCAGGTCATCGGCTGCGAGCCCCAGCAGATTCTGGTTGCCTCCACGGGTGTGATTGGCCAGATTCTGCCGATCGACACGTTTGAGACCGCCATTCCTGCTGCCTACGAGGCACTCTCTGCCCACGGTGGCGCCGATGCCGCTCGCGCCATTATGACGACCGACACGCACTCCAAGGAGTACGCCGTATCCTACGTCAGTGAGGCTGCGGGTCATGCGGGCAATGTCTATACGGTAGGCGGAATGTGCAAGGGCTCGGGCATGATCATGCCCAACATGGCCACCATGATCGCGGTTATCACCACCGATGCCCCCGTCGAGCCTGCGGCACTTCATGCCCTGCTGCTCTCGACCGTCAAGCAGACCTTTAACAAGGTAACGGTCGATTCCGACACCTCGACCAACGACACCTGCATCATGCTTGCCTCCGGCGCCGCTGCCGCAGATGCCGAGCCTATCGTCGAGGGCTCCGATGCCTTTGACGAGTTTGCATTTGCCGTGCACGAGGTGTGCGAGAGCCTGGCGCGCAATATCGCCGCCGATGGTGAGGGCGCATCTAAGCTTGTTACGGTCAACGTTACCGGCGCCGTGAACGACGAGGAGGCCGATATCGCCGCCCGTGCCGTTGCCAACTCGCCGCTCGTTAAGACCTGCATCGCCGGCCACGACTGCAACTGGGGCCGCGTTGCCATGGCGCTCGGCAAGTGCGGCGTGAAGTTTAATCAGGAAGACGTTTCCATCGACATGATGGGCATGCCCGTCTGCCGTGACGGCCTGACCGTTCCCTTTGACGAGGACGAGGCTCTGCGACGTTTTGAGGCGCCCGAGATCGTGATCTCGGCCGACCTGGGCGCGGGCGACGCGGCGACCACCGTGTGGACTTGCGACCTCACGCACGAGTACATCTCCATTAACGGCGACTACCGTTCCTAGATTCCAGGCACGCTGCGCATCTTGCCGCGATTGCGGACAGCGGAGCACGGCGCGATAACGATACGAAAGACGAGGCAGATTATGAAATTCGCACGCGATTGTCGTTCGAACGAATCCAACGAAGCAACCGCGCAGCTGCTGTTCGAAGCGCTGCCGTGGATTAAGAACCTGACCGGTAAGACGGTTGTTATCAAATATGGCGGAGCCGCCATGGTTGATGAGCAGCTGCGCCGCGACGTGATGAGCGACATCGTCCTGCTTAAGATCATCGGCATGCGCCCCGTCATCGTGCATGGCGGCGGCAAGGCTATCAACGAGGCGCTTAGCCACTACGACATCCCCGTCGAGTTTAAGAACGGCCAGCGCGTGACCACGCCGGCGACCATGGATATCGTGCGCGAGGTGCTGGGCGGCAAGGTCAACCAGGAGCTGGTCGCGGCGCTCAACCATCACGGCAACCTGGCCGTGGGCGTTTCGGGCAGCGATGCCGGTACGCTCATCGCCGAGCCGCTCGACCCCGAACTCGGCCGCGTAGGCAAGGTCACGCACGTCAACACCGACTATATCGAGCGCCTGCTCGATAGCGAGTACATCCCCGTCATCGCTACCGTCGCGGCGGGGGAGGACAGCGGTTTCTTCAACATCAACGCCGATACCGCCGCCGGTGCCGTTGCGGCAGCGCTCCACGCGCACAAGGTGATCTTTTTGACCGACGTCGACGGCCTGTACAAGGACTTTAGCGACAAGGATTCGCTTATCTCCAACCTGACGCTCGACGAGGTCAATGAGATGCTCTACGGCGGCGAGGTCGATAAGGGCATGATTCCCAAGCTGCGTGCGGCCGTCGATGCGCTTGCCGGCGGCGTATTTCGCGCTCACATCATCAACGGCACCACGCCGCATTCGCTGCTGCTGGAGCTGCTGACCGATGCCGGCGTCGGCACCGTGATCCATTCCACCGAGACGGCCTACGAATTCGATACGCATCCGCACCCGCTTTCGACCTTTGCAGCGCGCCTGACCGAGAACCTCGACGAGGTCGAGAAGCTCCAGACGGTCTAGCTGACCCGCGGTCGTCGCGCCCCTGCACCTATAGCCCTGCGCCGTACGGCGCCCAACGAAAGGCATCCCATGTCACTTGCAGCTCAGCAATCGCTCGAATCCCATTACGTTATGCATACCTTTGGCCGCTCTCCGGTCGAGTTTGTCGAGGGCCACGGCATGAAACTCACCGGCGACGATGGCCGTGAGTACCTCGACTTTCTTGCCGGCATCGGCGTGTGCAGCCTGGGTCATGGCGACCCGGCTGTGCTCTCGGCGCTCGAGGCACAGACCAAAAAGCTCATGCATGTCTCCAATTACTTCTACATTGAGCAGCGCGGACAGGTCGCGGCGCTGCTGTCCAAGCTTGCTAACGACGACGTAGATGGTGCGCGCGTGCTTGCCGATGCCATTGCCGCCGGCGATGAGACCACGGCAGCTGCTCTTGGTGCCCCGGCTGCGGACGAGCAGGTGTGGGAGACCTTCTTTGCCAACTCTGGCGCCGAGGCCAACGAGGGCTCGATGAAGCTCGCGCGCCTGTACGCCAAGCGTGCCGGTAATGGCGGCAACACCATCGTGTGCATGCGCGGCGGCTTCCACGGCCGTACGCTCGAGACCATTGCCGCCACCATGCAGGATTGGCTGCAGGACAGCTTCCGCCCGCTGCCGGGTGGCTTTGTGGCCTGCACGCCCAACGATGTGGACGAGCTGCGTGCGATCTTTAAGCAGCTGGGGAGCGAGATTTGTGCCGTGATGCTCGAGCCGATCCAGGGTGAGAGTGGCGTGCACCCCATGACCGAGGAGTTTATGGCGACAGCGCGCGACCTGGCACACGAAGTGGGCGCCGTTCTTATCGCCGACGAGGTCCAGTGTGGCATCTTCCGCTCCGGCAAACCGTTCGCTTACCAGACCTATGGCGTGGAGCCCGATATCATGAGTCTTGCCAAGGGCATCGCCGATGGCGTTCCCATGGGCGCCGTGGTGGCAAAGAAGGAGATCGCCGACGTGTTTAAGCCCGGCGATCACGGTTCGACCTTTGGCGGTAGCTGCTTGGCTGTCGCGGCGTGCGCCGCGACGCTCTCTGCGCTCGTGCGCGGCGATTTTGACGAGCATGCTGCCAAGGTGGGCGCTTATATGGAGCAGGCGCTGGCCAAGCTTCCGCACGTGGTTGAGGTTCGTGGCCGCGGCCTGATGCTCGGCTGCGACTTGGATGACGCTGCGGGCGATGCGCATGATATTGTTGCCCGCGCGCTGGCCGCCGGCGCTGTGATTAACGCTACTGGTGCCCACACACTGCGTTTCCTGCCGCCGCTTGTCTGCGAGGAAGCCGACGTGGACAGCCTGATCGAGATTTTGTCGGACGTTTTGGCCTAACACGGCGCAATAACTCAATTTGGACCGGGTTCCGGACTGCGGACGTGCCATATGCGGCACGATTCAGCGGTCTGGAGCCCGTTTTGTTATCGATTTACCATGGCTGGGATAGGCCGTGTGCAAAAAGTGGCAAATATGAGTACGGGCACTAACTTCGTAACATATAAATTAGGCGTTTTTAGATGAGTTGGGCCACATATGTCCAGTTTTGCAGTAACTAAATTGGCTTAACTGGACTATCAGTCGTCGTTCTAATGTCGGATTTGCCTTTTATGACTTCGAAAACGCTGCTACCAAAAAGGTAGCAGTACTCATATTTGGCATTTTTTGCACATGGGTATTCGCCAAGGGTCCATTTCGCCGCCCGCTTTCGCTTCGGGCCTCCGCTCCTCGCGTGCTGCGCTGGAAAACGCTTACGCGTTTCCTCAGCTCCGCACCCTTGCGGGTTCGAATCCCTCTGCACGGGGCCCAAAAAGACGATATGAGAAAGCCATTGGGGTCGCCTCCCCCGCGGCGCAGCTTCTTTCCGCGGGCTCGGGGTGCCACAATGGGCTTTGAGTATCGGCCCGTGCGGTAGCCCTTACCGCACCTGCGGGGA
>NZ_JBBNLO010000044.1:0-10653 GCF_040092405.1 Collinsella sp. CLA-ER-H2 | reverse complement strand
CTTCGCGGCGGCGGTCGGCCCCATGCCGTCCTCCGTCGCCAGGAGGAAGAGCTCGACCTTCTCCCTGCTGTACATGCGAACCTCCAGTCCGGACCGCCCCGCGGTCCAACTTTCTGTCCGCACCCCCGAATGGCCAGCTTAAGGGCAAAACAGGAACTATTCCACCGCAACTTTTTTGGCCGGTGGGGCAGTACCTGTCCCACCGGCCATCATTTACGCTCTTTTAGCTAGTCCGCGAGCTTCTCCACCTGATCGAGCATCTTGTCGAGCTTGGCCTTTGCCTCGGCCTTGACCTTCTCAGCTTCTTCGTGAGCCTTCGCCTTCTGGGCGGCCTTTTCCTCGGCTTCGGGATCGACGACGACCAGATTGGACGCGTCGTGCTCAACAAGCTTGAGCGCATGCTCGGGACAAACCTTGACACAGGCGCCGCAGCCTAAACAATACGTGGACTCCAACGCAAAGCGGCCGCTTCCCACCAGATCGCAGGCAAACGTGGGGCACACGTTGACGCACTCGCCGCACGACGTGCACTTGTCAAAATCGCACTCCGGCGTGCTCACCTGGATGTTCTGGGCAAGCTCGGGGTGGTTTTGCAACGTCGAGAGCACCAGTTGACGCCCGTGCGTGAGCGAACGGCGACGCTTGGTCGTCGTGGTGCCGCACATGGTGTTGAGCGTGCGCTCCAGCTGGGTAATCTGATGGCGATGGGCCTTGAGCTTCTGCGTCACCGAGGCCAGCGCCGCCGTCGCCGGATTGAGCTTGGTCACCGTCAGGCCCGTGGTGCGGGCGATCTTTTCCATGTACTCCTTGCGCTCGTACTCGCGGCGCTTATGGCATTTGAGGCTCTTGGAGTCGACCTCCAAGCCCATACCCGTGCCGGACCACTCCTCGGCCTTCGCAATCGCCTCGCCCAGAATGTCCTCACCGCCGGTGTTGCGGCATTTATCGCACACGCCCAACGGCAGGTAGACGCTCACGTTGGGATAGTCGGCCAGCACCGAGAACCAGGTCTCGGCCGTAATATCGCCCACGCAGGCGACGACGACCTCGTTCTCACGCGGCATGCGCTTAAGGGCGCGCGTGCAGGTGACGTAGGCGGTCTCGTGGCTCGTAGCCGCCGAGACAATGTCGTCGTAGACGTTTTTGGGTGCAAGGCGCGGCGAGATGATTGCCTCGGTCGGACAGGCAGCGGCGCACAGGCCGCACTTGCGACAGGAGTCGAGGATCTCGATGGCGTCTTCCTCGACCTCGATAGCGTTGACCGGGCACACGTCCATGCACGCAGTGCAGCCGCTCTTTTCGTTTTTGCAGGTCAGGCACGGAATGGTGTTACCGCGCGGACGCTCCTTGTAGTCGGCAGGATTCCATTGCGGCGCCGACGGATCGAGTGCATCGGTCACACCGCCAAGCGGGTTTTTAAGAAAGTCGAAACCCTTGCTGATCTCGATAATGTCATCAAACAGATCGTGTTCCTGCGCCATGCGCGGCCCCTCCCTGAGCAGTGCAAACAAGCAAGAGATAATGATACGCTATCGGCCCACGCCTCGGGCAAATTACACGCGGAGCACCTTTGAGGCAAATAGACCTACAATCTATTGCCAGCCTAATCGCCTAGGTTTATTGAGGAGTCACAAGATGAAGATTGCCCTGATCGAACCGTTGGGAGTACCCGAGCAGACCATCGACGAGCTCTCCGCACCCCTTAAGGATGCCGGACACGAGTTTGTCTATTTCGATACCAAAACAACCGATCCGGTCGAGCTCGCTCGACGCAGCGAGGGCGCCGAGGTCGTCATGATCGCCAACAACCCCTACCCTGCCGAGGTCGTCGCCGGCTCCGATGCGCTCAAGATGATCGCCGTTGCCTTTACGGGCATCGACCACGTGGGGCTTTCCGCCTGCCGTGAGCGCGGTGTTGAGGTTCGCAACTGCGCCGGCTACTCCGACGTTTCGGTCGCCGAGCTCACCCTTGGCCTGACCATCGACGTGTTGCGCAAGGTGGGCGCCGCCGATGCCGCCGTCCGCAGCGGCAAGACGAGCGCCGGCCTAATGGGCACCGAGATCCGCGACAAGACCGTGGGTATCGTGGGCTGCGGTAAGATCGGCTGCGCCACGGGTCGTCTCTTTAAGGCCTTTGGCGCCCGCGTGCTGGGCTATGCCCGCCACGAGCATCCCGAGGCAGCCGAGGCCGGCATTGAGCAGGTTTCGCTCGAGCAGTTGCTCGCCGAGTCCGATATCGTAAGCCTGCACCTGCCTAACAATGACACCACGCGCAAGAGCTTTGGCACCGAGCAGTTCGCCCAGATGAAGGACGGTGCCGTCTTTATCAACTGCGCCCGCGGTGCCATCGTGGATAACGATGCCCTTGCCCAGGCACTCAACGACGATAAGCTCGCCGGTGCCGGCATCGACGTCTTTGATATGGAGCCGCCCATCCCCGCCGACTACGCGCTCGTCAACGCCAAGAACTGCACCTTCACGCCACATGTAGGCTTCCTTACGCACGAGGCCATGCAACGCCGCGCCAAGATTGAGTTCGACAACGTCGTCGCCTACGTCGAGGGTCGCGCGCAAAACGTTTGCGAGCTGTAGTCAAACGAGGGCGGGGCAAAACCTCATCGCAGGCCTACCCCGCCTTCTTTGGTTCAACTAACCTGACCCCTTTGCACCATAGCAAAAAGGGGCAAAGCCATCTGCTGGCTTTGCCCCTTCCTTACCTAAGTTTACTCATCCATAAGGTAGTAGTGACCCAGTGCGTCGGCACCCAGGATGGCGTTTGCGACCATCTCGGGCGTCACCTCAAACGGCATGTTGCACATGGTGTCCTCGGGCGCGCACGCGGCCTCGGCAACAATCATGGCCTTCTCGCGCGTAACCTCGGCAACGCCAAGTTCCTTCATCGTGACCGGCAGGCCCAGCTCAATGCAGAAGCCCAAGACTTCCTCGAGCTTCTCGGTCGGGGCATCCTCGAGTACCAGCTGGACGATGGTGCCGAAGGCGACCTTTTCGCCGTGATACATGCTGTGGCACTCGGGCAGCATCGTCAGACCATTGTGGATGGCATGAGCAGCAGCAAGGCCCGAGCTCTCAAAGCCAATGCCCGAAAGCAGCGTATTGGCCTCGATGATGTGCTCGACGGCAGGCGTGAGCGCACCCTTCTCCAGCGCGACCTTGGCCTTGACGCCATCGGCCATAAGCGTCTCGTAGCAGAGCTTGGCGAGCGCCAGGCCGGCCATGCCGCCCTTGCCGCCAGCGCAGGTGCCGCCGTCGGCATCGTGCGTCGCCTGGGCCTCGAAATAGGTTGCGAGCGCATCGCCCATACCGGAAACCGTCAGGCGCACCGGGCTCGCCGCGATAACCGTCGTATCCATCAGGACAATGTTGGGGTTTGCCTTAAGGAAGAGATATTTATCGAACTGGCCGTCATCGGTGTAGAGCACCGAAAGTGCCGAGCACGGTGCATCGGTCGAAGCAATGGTGGGGCAAATGATAACCGGGGACTCCAGGTAATAGGCGACGGCCTTCGCGGTGTCGAGGATCTTGCCGCCACCGACGCCGACGATGATGTCGCAACCGTTGTCGCGGGCGAGCGCAACCAGGCGATCGACCTCGCCCTTGGAGCACTCACCGTTAAAGTCCTCAAACAGCAGCTCGGCCTTAGCCTCGGCAAAGCCGCCCTCGATCTTGGCACCGACGCGCTTCTTGCCCGAAGGCGTCACGATGACGAGGGCCTTAGCGCCGAGCGGCTCGACATAGGAGCCGAGCTTGGCCAGCTCGTCCGGGCCCTGGATGTACTTGCTGGGGCTATTGAAAATTGCAGCCATAACTATCCCATTCTCTAAAAAAGAAAGGGGCTCCGTACAGATGCGTGCGGAGCCCCTCGTTGCGATAACAAGAGTCGATTAGAAATCGATGTCGGTGTCGTAGTAGCAGGCCTTGAGGATCTTCTCGAAGTCGGCAGCCTTGGTCTCACGCGGGTTCTCGGGCGTGCAGGCGTCCTGCTCGGCGTTCGCGGCAATCTCGGGCAGCTTGGCGAGGAACTCCTCCTCGGAAACCATCTGCGGGTTCTCGGCGTCGACCTTCACGCCACCATTCGCGTAATCCTTGATGGACTGCGGAATGTTGAGCTGGTCGTTGAGGTCGCGAATCTTCTGGACGAGTGCAGCGATGAGCTCCTCGTTGGCCTCGCCGGGAAGGTGCAGGATCTCCTTGGCCACGTAAGCGTAACGCTCGGCAGCACGGGGATCCTTGGAGTTCCACTGGATGACCTTGCCCAGGTACATGGCGTTAGCAGCACCGTGGATGATGTGGCCGTTCTCGAAGGCAGCACCGGTCTTGTGAGCCATGGAGTGAACGATGCCGAGCAGGCCCGAGGAGAAGGCGATACCGGCGATGCACTGAGCCTCGTGCATGTGCTGACGGGCCTCATGGTCGCCAGCATAGGACTTGGGCAGCCACTCGACGATCTCGCGGATGCCGTGCAGAGCGTTGGCGTCGGTGAACATAGAGGCGCAGGTGGAAACGTAGGCCTCCATGCAGTGGGTCAGAGCATCCATGCCGGTGTGAGCGCACAGCTTGGCGGGCATGGTGTAGGTGAGCTCGGGGTCGACGATGGCGACATCAGGGGTGATGTTGAAGTCGGCCAGCGGGTACTTGATGCCCTTGGCGTAGTCGGTAATGACGGAGAACGCGGTGACCTCGGTAGCGGTGCCGGAGGTAGAGGAGATGGCGCAGAAATGAGCCTTCTGACGCAGCTCGGGGAAGCTGAACGGCTGGATGATGTTATCGAAGGACTCCTCGGGATACTCGTAGAAGACCCACATGGCCTTAGCGGCATCGATGGGCGAGCCGCCACCGATGGCGATAATCCAGTCGGGCTCGAACTCGCGCATGGCCTCGGCGCCCTTCATGACCGTCTCGATGGACGGGTCGGACTCGACGCCCTCGAACAGCTTGACCTCGAAACCGCCTTCCTTAAGGTCGTTCTCGACGTCCTGCAGGAACCCGCCGCGGCGCATAGAGCTGCCGCCAGAAACGATGATGGCCTTCTTGCCCTTGAGGTTCTTCACCTCGTGGCGAGCGCCCTCACCAAAGTACAGATCGCGAGGATTGGTAAAACGTCCCATACTGTGCCTCCTAAACAAGCCCCTCTTAGACTTGCGTATATAACGGAGCACCCAATTGGCTCCGTTAGGACCGGTTTGCGCGTTGCCGGCGATGACAATGCGCGATGTCTAAACGTCTCAACGCTCAGACAAACACTATTTTACCGTTCTGGTTGGTCAGTTATTCACCTAAAGCCGCCAATGATGAAACGTTTTTTCTATCCCTGAAGACCCTTGTGCGGCATTCATACTCCCAAGCTGGGCAAACGTTTTATCAAGGTTGACTACATATCCCGGGCAGGACGGTGCCCCTCCAAAATATGCACCGTTCGCCGCCAAAAATCGACCGTTTGCGGCACCGTGATACCGCTCGTTCGTCCAAGGTGCCGACATTTGTGCGACATCCGTCTTCGTGGTGCAAAGGTGCAAGTCCAAGTGCGGCACCCCCGGTGTGCCACATGCGGGTAAACTAGAACCTTATATAGAGATATTTGAACCCTAACCGCAGCAAAGGAGGCTCCATGGCATTCGATCCCATTCAAGAGGATTGCCATCGCCTCGTTCTTGAGGCCTTGCGCCGCGACAATATCCCGCTCACCGACGCTGCCGCCGTAGAGCGTCTGATGGAACAATTCACCCGCAACCCCGCACCGCTCATCGTGCATGACCGCGACCGCGCCGGACACCTCATTGCCAAGGTGGTCGAGGCCGTCGACTACCGCATTCCCTTTATCCCCGACGATGCCCAGGCCGAGCAGGAAGAGGCCGCTGCCGAGAACATGCTTCGCGAGGCCGCCGCGCTCGATCCGGCCAACTGGGACGCTCAGCGCATGCTGACGGCGCTCACCGCCAGCTCCAACGAGGAATACGTGCAGTATCTGGTGTCCAAGTGCGACGAGGTGGAGCACGATCTGGCGCTCAAGATCGCCTCGGCGCAGGACCCCTACGAGCGCGAGGCCGCTGGCGACCTTATGCGCCGCCCCTACCTGCGCTGGCTTGCCGCCTTGGCATCGCGCGCGCTCATTAGCGGACGCTACCGCATGTCGCTCGAAGCCGCAAACCGCAGCTTGGACTTTGCGCCCAACGACCCCGCTGGTGTCCGCCACACCGCGATGCTCGCCATGGCAAAGCTCGAATACCCCGCCGAGGAGCTCAAGCGCTTTCGCTCCGCTCACTCCGTGCCGTACCTCGCGAATACCCCGCTGCGCCGCCGCCCCAAAGATGCGGAGCGTGACTTGGACCCGTGGACGCTCATCGCGCTGATGAGCGCTGCCTGGCGCGAGCTGGACTACGAGGGTGCCGAACACTACCTGCGTATCCTTGTGCGTTCGTGCCCGCACGCAGCCGAGGCGCTCTACTTCCAAACTGAGTTTCCCGATGGCGTCTATGCCCGCGTCAACGTGGGTGTGGGCTCCACCGACGAACTTGTCCTTGCGCTGTCCGAGGCGACGCCGGTACTGCAGGAGGGCCTGGGCGCCCCCGACAACGCCAGCTTTGCCGCCTGGGTCGCCACCAACGACATCGTGCGTTCCCAGATCGACGAGCGCATCCTGCGCGCAGCCGAGCAGGGGCTTCCATTTAAGGGAGGGGACCTCTAATGGATCCGAGCGTCTACATCCCCGCCTACTTGGAGCGCACCTATCTGGCGTCGCACCCCGAGCTCACCGATGCAGCACGCGAGCTTGTCCATAACGACGTGAGCGTCAACCCTCATAAGTATGCGCAGACCGAGCATGCCCAGGCGCTGCTGTCCTATGCCGGTGTTCATCGCCACCTGCTCGACGAGCTCCATCGCATCGAGGACATGGGCAGCGACGAGGAATTCGAGCAGACGCGCAATCGCCTGTTCGACGATATGCGCGATGAGCTGCTCAAGATCGTCCGCATCGACGCGCATGTCCTCGATGCCCAGCTGCTCGCCATCATCCTGACCGACACGCCCGTTGACGCCTGCCTGGGCGACCTGATGAAGCTCGAGGCGACCACGGCCGATTACCTGCAGCAAAGCGTGCCCGAATTCGATATGGAGGCCCCACACTACTGGGCTAACAAGGTGTTGACGGACGGCGTGACAGCGGCAGATCTCACCGTGAGCGAGCCGGCGCTTATCGGGTGGCTCCACACGCTCGAGGCCATCTCGCAGCTGTGCATGGCGAGCGCCCGCTACCGCGCTGCCGCCAACTACGCCCGCCGCGTCCTTAAGGCAGAAGGCTATCCCACCCGAGCCGCAGGCACCGTGCTGCTCGCCCTCGCTCGTCTGGAAGACGAGGACGGCTTTTTTGCCCTGGCCCACCAGCTCGAGGAACAGGTGGGAGCCGATGCACTCGAGAACTCCCCCTGGTATCTGCTCGCCCGCACGATCCTGCTGTTCAAAACAAACAAGATGCGCCCGGCGACACGCGCGCTGCGTGAGTTTGCCAACCGTTGCGAGGGCGGTGCGTTCTTCTTACTGAACCCCATGTACCAGACGCCGTATCTCCCCTGTCGACCCGAGCCGCGCGATCCCTGGGATCTTTCGCACCAGGCCGTTTGGGAAGCGGACGGTATTATCTCGGACACTCCCGACTTTGCCCCCTGGGCCAATGCCTGCGAAGACGTGTCGCAGCTTGCCCAGGAATTTGCGCGCCGCTACGGTTTTTAGTGACGCACTCGACCCGACCATGTCGTTTACGTTAGGAACGGTTTCATGAACCTCCGCTCATCTCTTGCCTGCACCTCGAGCGATATCGCTCGCTGGGGGCTGCGCTCCGTCCTTAAGCGCCAGGGCGGCGTACTCCCCGGCCGCATCGCCATGAAGATCGACCCCGAGCTGCTAAGCGACCTCGCGAACCTTGTCGACCGCAGCGTGGTAATCACCGGCACCAACGGTAAGACCACCACTTCCAACCTCATCGCCGACGCCGTTGCCGCCAGCGGCGCCACCGTGGTGTGCAACCGCGCCGGCAACAATATGGAGCCTGGTGTGGTGGGTGCTCTGCTCGAGGCCCGCGGCGGTCTTAAGCACACCAGCAGCGGCAAGCGCGTGGGCGTTTTTGAGTGCGATGAGCTTTACACCGTACGCGTTCTGCCCAAGCTCAAGCCGACGTACTTTGTGCTGCTCAACTTGTTCCGCGACCAGCTAGACCGCTACGGCGAGATCGACCATACCCAAGACGTCATCGCCCATGCGTTGGAGCTCTCTCCGACGACAACGCTCATCTACAACGCCGACGACCCGCTGTGCGCCTCGATTGCCGCGCGCGTTCCCAACGCGAGCATTGCCTTTGGCATCGACGGCGCCACCGACACCGAGTCCGACCGTATTAGCGACTCGCGCTTTTGCTCGCAGTGCAACGCGCCGCTGGAGTATGACTACGTGCAATACGGCCAGCTCGGCGCCTACCATTGCCCCTCGTGCGGTTGGGCACGCCCTGCGCTTGTCCGTCGCGTGACGGGCGTGGAGCTCGGCTGCGACGGCTACGGCTTTGACCTGGTCTTTGGATCTGCGCCCGACGCGGCTGCCGCACGCATCGCCACACGCTACAACGGCCTGTACATGGTCTACAACGTTGCCGCCGCCTTCTTTGCCGCGCACGAGTTGGGCGTGGACACGGCGCTTCTACAGCCTACGCTCGATGCCTATGTGCCCGCCGGCGGACGCATGGGCCGCTGGGACATCGCCGGCCGCACCGTCGAGGCCAACCTGGCTAAGAATCCCGTAGGCTTCGATCGACAAATCCAGTCCATTAAGACGGCAGGCGGCAGACTCTGCGCTTTCTTCCTCAACGACAACGATGCCGACGGCCACGATGTATCGTGGATCTACGACGTCGACTTTGAGCGCATCGCCGACACGCCGGGTCTTGTCGCCTTTGCCGGAGGCACGCGCGCGCACGACATGCAGGTGCGCCTCAAGTACGCCGGCATCGATGCCGCGATCATCTCTGACGTCGCGCAGGCAATTGGCGCCGTGGCAGACGAGGCCGCCGATGACACCTTCTACGCCGTCGCCAACTACACGGCCTTCCCGCCGCTGGTCAAGGAGCTCGACGGGCTGAAAGGCGCCACCGCCGACGCTGTTGCCGGGCGCGCCGTAGCCCGTGCCGACGGCAGCGCTCTTCCTGTCGGCATCGCGCCAGTCGAGCTTTCGCACCCGCTGCGCATCGTCTACCTGTATCCCGATGCCCTTAACCTCTACGGCGACGGCGGCAACGTCATCGCCCTCGAGCGCCGCTGCGCCTGGCGTGGCATTCCCGTGCGCGTGGACGAGGTCCGTATGGGCGAGTCACTCGATCTCACCGATGCCGATATCGTCATGATGGGCGGTGGCTCCGACCGCGATCAGCTGGCTGTGGCGCATGAATTGCTCGTTCAAAAAGACAAGGTCGCGGCCTATGTTGAGGACGGCGGCACACTGCTTGCCATCTGTGGCAGCTATCAGCTGCTCGGCCGTTCGTACTACATGGGCGACGATCGCATTGAGGGCCTGGGCGTCATTGCCGCCGAAACCGTACGTGGCTCCGATCGCCTGATCGGCAACGTAGCCGTCAAAACCGATCTGGCACCTGAGCCCTTTGTGGGATTCGAGAACCATGGGGGTCGCACCCTGCTCGACGCGGAGGCAACGCCGCTCGGAACGTCCGTCGTCGCGGGCACCGGCAACAACGGCGACGATGGCTTTGAGGGGATCATCTACAAGGGTGTCATCGGCACGTACCTGCATGGCCCGGCGCTGCCCAAGAACCCCGAACTCGCTGACTGGCTGATCGCGCACGCCCTCGAGCGGCGCGGCGATGCGCAGGCCACAGCCCTGCTGCCGCTCAAGCCCCTCGACGACACCTGCGAGCGCGCCGCCCACGACGCCGCCATGAAGCTCCTCCCCTAACGCCCCAACCACCACAAAGGGGACAGGCACCTTTGTGGTGGTTTTTCAGTTTGCCAACGATATGTGAACGGCTAAAAAAGTCTGCTATACTCTTTCCCGCTGTCCCCATCGTCTAGCGGCCAAGGACGCCACCCTTTCAAGGTGGATATCGCGGGTTCGAATCCCGCTGGGGGCACCATTTGAAATGTGAAGCCCGTTACCAATTCGGTAGCGGGCTTTTTGCTACCGATATGCCGGGATTCGGACCCGGCAGGGTGCGGATCCCGGCATCTTCCGATGGACCATGGGCAAAAAATGGCAAATATGAGTACTGTTACCGATTTAGTAACAGCGATTTCATGCCTTCAGAAATCGATTTAGACGTCAGGTGTCCTACGGCGGAAGAATTGCAGACGTTTATCGGCTAAGTACTTGGACATATGTTGCGTAACACTGCATATTTTGCAAATAAATAATGCTACAGGACTTGTGACAGTACTCATATTTGACGTTTTTTTCCCACAACCCTTTATACCTAGGCGAATCGGCGGCAAAACGGGCTTCAAAGCGTCCTTCGCAAATCAAAACCACCCCTAAAAGGGGTGGTTTGCTCTTAGGGTATAACCCTTGGATTTCCGGCACGCGTCTAAAGGCGCCGGCCCTCACGGGGTTCGGGCCGCACTGCAGGTTGACCCGTGACGGGCC
>NZ_JBBNLO010000043.1:0-11168 GCF_040092405.1 Collinsella sp. CLA-ER-H2 | reverse complement strand
AACGAGCGTACAAATCCATACGGCCTTGTCTCTTAGGATTAGTTTGAGAAGAAGTCGACAGTACATTTAGAAGCACCTACATTCCTCAAAGCATCGTTAGATTGATAATGACAGACCGAATGAAGATGCGTGCGATGGGGGCGAGGCGAATGGCTGAGCGGTATCGATATGCGGGTTCAACGGTATTATATCGACCACATAGATTATCAAAACCGTCGTAAAACCCCTGGTTTCAACTACGGGGAGTGTCAACGGTATTCACTTTTTCAGCAATGCCGTATTTACGTAATGTCGTTATTGCATAGTTCTGTTATTTCGTTTTGCCGTGTGCCGGGTTTTAGGGCAGAACCCTAGTGCGCCGCCGTACAAAGCCCGGCGGCGCACTAGGGTTCTGCCCTAAAAACCCGGCGCCCTTGGCGGCGTTAAAAAGTGACGCAATAACGTTGTTACGTTATTGCGTTATTACACAGTTCGGCAGTCACACTTTTACATTGTTGCGGCATGACACAGTTACGCAATGTCTCCGGTGCGTCTCGGTAAAAGGTTCGCTACCGGACAGCCACCGGACACCGAAGCGATCTAAGCGCGGCGATGGTTTGCCGTGAAATGTGCTGTGAGATGAAAAATCTCGCAAGAGACGCGAACTTGTACCTCCATCGTAAATGTAGCCACAAGTTCGCAGCCGTTGGCTCTTGCCAGGGCTCCGCCCTTGGACCTGGGTCGGTAAGTTGACTGCGACTGCATCGGTTGATTGATGGCAGTTGGAATCGACGCCGTAGTTTTTAAATCTGTTATGAAGCGTGAAACTCAAAAACTCATCGTATTGATTTTCATTTGATTCGAAACGCCCGCGCAAAAGTCGAAACGGCTCGCGCGGGCGTTTCGGTTTTTCGTTTCGCATCTCAACTCGCGTCAAAACAAAATTTGAAAATCGATAGCGACCGAAGGTCGCGATCATAGGCGGCTTGACCGCCGCATGAAAACCGACTCGCTAATCCGAATCGCAATGCGAGCCGCGTCACCTTTCGACAAATCCAACAGCGCTGCGAGTCACGCTAATGACTCTCCGCGCCATTGAAATTGTCGAAAGCTGCCTCAACTTTTTCGCCGGCGTTGCGAAAAACGATTCGACAAGTCGAATGTTTGCGCCGCGGTCGCCGCAAACCCGCTTCGCGGCAATGCGAACACTCGGCATCCCTCGCATTCGCAATATCGCTCCGCTCTCGCTACAGCGAACTTCTAACACTCAGCATCCTTCGCGTTAAAAATTCGCTTCCGCTCACGGTCTTCACGCAGTTACGACGCCGCGAGGCCTCTCGCTTGGAATGAGGCCTCTCATTCCGCGTCTACACTGCGTTTCGCCCAATCACCGTTCCGGAGATTGCAAGATGACTGTGGGTGGCACTTTTGTGGGCCTATTCGTCCCAAAAACACCACACCACAAATCTTGCTTATCGCCTCTCACGGCGATAAGGTTTATTCGAAGTTGAAACTTCGCGCGAAAGAATCGTGGAGTCGATTCTTCATTTTTGGAACGACGCCAGCCGTTCCTCAAGGAAGGCGAATCGCATAGCAGGTTTTGATCGGAGGCCTCTCCGATCGCTGATTCGTTTCCGGAGGAATCATGAGCAGGCTTCGCCCGCACACCGTCAAAGCATCTCTTTCCGATGAAGAGAAGAAAGCCATCGCTTCAATTGCAAAACGCCATAAGTTAAGCGAAGCCGAACTTATACGGTTTGTTTTATGCAACATCAACGAGTTTGATATTGATTTCGGTTCTGCAGAAAACGTCGACCAGAAATCTCGATCTGAAGAGATTCACATCAAGGTTTCTCCAGCAGAGAAAAAGAAAATCGAAAGCAACGCGAACTCGCTCGGTGTAACCGTCAGTTCATACGCCCGTCGCGTTCTTATCAGTGGGAAAGTCGAAAAGATAGATTTCGATCGCGGAGGTGCCGAGAAAATTTATCACGAACTTTTGAAGCAGGGCACAAACCTCAATCAGCTCATGCATTTCATAAATGCTAACGGACTTCCCTCTTATAACGAGATAGCGGTTTTCAGAACCGTTGACCACGTTACGAAAAGCGCGGATCTCGCTTTTCGATTCCTGAAAACTCTTGAGCGTCGTTATTTCATCGAAGGTGGCGAAACGAAATGACGGTTATCAAGCAGAAGAGCGTTTCGAGCGATCGGTACGCAAAGAATGTCCGTAAGTACATCAACGGAAAACATGCCTTGGCCCGTGACGGTTGGAACATCGAATGCGACAAGTATTGGTTTTCTAAAATGGCGATGACCAGAAAGGTTTTTCATCACGACAAACCTTCGAGAGCCGGTGCCAAGAACGTGACTATCCTTCACCAGATTCTCGCGTTCCTGCCCGAAGAATGTTCGTGCAACGGCGGTAAGATGACTCCGGAAAAATGCATGTCGTACGCGAAAGAATGGGTCGCCCAGCATTATCAAAATCAGCAAGTTATCTTTGCGTTGCATGAAGAAAGCGATAAAGCTGGCAAACGTTATGCCGTCCACATGGCGATAAATCGAACCGATTTGCTGACGGGTAAACGCTGCGACACCGGTGGCCGTCGAGGCAAATACAAGCGCGCTTCATGGGTTCGTGAACTTGATGACAAATGGAACCTCGTCCAACTTGAGAAGGGAAAGAAGAATTCGAAGATTCGTGAGCGCCAACCTCGCGAGATCGAAAAGGAAATCATCGACCGCGACGAATACAGTTACAAAAACAATCTGCGCGAGCTGATCCATATCGCAATTGACGAAGGTCGCGTAAAGAACATGGAGCAGTTCAAAAAACTACTTGCATCGTGGGGCGTAGACATTTTCATCAAGAACAATCGAGTCTATGCGACAGATCTAGATATCAAAGAAGCCGGCAATCCGAAGTGCACTTTCAATCTGACTCGACTCGACGGACGTTTCGCGGTCAAACAACTTGAAGCGGCGTTCGAAAAGAACGTGCTGGAAGCCGAGCGAGCATTGCCGTACGAGAAGCGCTGTGAGATTTACATTCAACGTCTTAAGAAGGCGTACTCGGCGTGGGTCGAACAAGCAAAAGCGAGCAAGGGCGTCGCCTACAATTCATTCCCCAAATTCATCGCACCGAAGTGCGATGAGGACCTGCTCGAAGATCCGGCGGTTCGCGATGAGCTTCTTGCGCGTCGCGGTTACGCAAGGGAGATTCGCAACCGCTATGCCGGCGCCGTTCCCGATGCCGACGATGACCGCGTTCGTGCTGCCGGCCAGGCGCACGGCGGTAGCGCCGTGTCGCGACAGATGGACGATCGCGTTGTCGATCGCGGCGACTACTCGCGCGGCGACACGCCTCGCTAGCTTTGAACTGCCCTGCCCTAGTGCGTTGCAATTCAATCAGCTGTTACAGAATCCTGAAAGAAAGGGTCGAACCGAAGTGTCTGGCCGGACGCCAATTGTCCGGGAACTGCTTCGTTTCGACCCTCTTCTACTTTACTTCCATGGCCATGCAGCGGTCTAGTACTCCTTGATCGGATGCTTCTTACCGAAACCACCGTCGATGCCGAAGTGGCAGAGCATGTCGATGGCGCGAAGATGCTCGTCGATGGCAGTTGCAATCTGGGCGTCGATCTCGCTGTCATGGTCGTCAAGGGTGCGGATCGCACTGTCTGCGACCATGAAGGCCTTGATGGTTTGGTTGAACTGAGCCTTGAAAGCATCAACCTTCTCAACGGCGGCAGCTCGGTCTGCCATCTCGCGTTCGAGTCGTTGAACGATTTCCTGTGCGTCGCTCATGGCTATTCCTTTCCTCGCGGGTGTTTTACCTAATATATCGCCCCGCGCGGACATGATTCTCACCCGGTGGTATCAAATTTCACAAAACTGCAGGTAGGCGGCTTAACAGGATTCGATTTACGGGACGTTTAGCCAAAGGTTGGTGTGGATGCCAGCAGCACCCCTTTTTCGGGCCGTAAATCGCATCTGGTGAGGTCGATTTTTCGGCAATGCCGCCGCCCACCGCGTGCGGCCTGTTTGGCACCGTGAACGGCTAATTGTTCCACATAGCCATACGCATGACGTCATCCATTGAGTAGCGGGCGTCGTCATCCTCATCCAAGGCTTTGCCGTAAGCCTCGATGTCCGCCATGTCCTCGACTTTTTCGAGTGCCGCCCTTCTCACGAACTCGGAAAAGGGCACGCCTGCGGCGTCCGCATGAACCTGAATCAAAGCCATTTCGCCCTCATCAAACATGACCGCAATTTCGCACATTGAGCGCTCCAATCAATGCTGGCATCGAACTTTACTGGTACATATCTTATTGTTCATATTCAACAGTCCCAAAACGTATGCGGGAACCGCGGTACCGTCAGAAAATGCAGGAGGAAATTTGACGGTCCCGTTAATAGATTTTGTGACAAGGGCATGACGGGGGGACAGGTCATTCGTCAGGTTTCTGGCAGACGATATGAGCGGGACATGGAAAATGGAAGCCCCTCCTGTATGCATATCCGCTGGTAAGGCCTGGCCCGGTTTTCACCATCGCACGCGGTGACCGAGCACCCATCCAACGCCCAAGTCAAAATACTCAGTACACTGAGTGATTTCACTTACTATACTGAGTATTTTCTCAATTTGCTCAGGCTAGTTAAACAGCGGTACCTTATCGAGCAGAAAATCCTCCACGGTGCACGCCCCGGCCGCCGCTCCTCCCACGACGATCCGCTTGGCTCGCGGATACTTTTTTAGGAGCGTCGACATGCCGCTCTGGCCGGACTCTCCACCGCTTTTGACCTCGATGGCGCTCAGTGCATCATTCCTTCGCAGCACAAAGTCGACCTCTTTGACGCCTTCACGCCACCACATAACCTCAAAACCCTCTTCCGGCGCGCGCGCAAGCAGTCGTGCACCCACTGCCGATTCCACCAAATGACCCCGCCGCGCCGAATCCTCCAGCCATTCTGCACGGCCCTTATCGCCGAGCGCCGTCATAAACGCCGTGTCATAAACCATGAGCCGCGGGGTGCTTCGGCGCTTTGCGAGCTCCTTGTCACTGAACTTGGGGATCGCCGTAACCAAACCAGCCTTGCCCAGCAGGTCCAAATACCCGGCGACCGTGACCGTGTTACCGGCATCCTGCAGCTGGCCTACCATTTTTGAATACGAAAGCTCCTGTCCCGAATAGCTCGCCGCGAGCCAAAAGAGCGCGCGCATCAGCGCCGGTTTGCGGATATTCTCCAACGAGAGAACATCGCGCGAGATCGCCGGCTCGACGATCGCATCTCGGATATAGTTTCGCCAACGGGCGTCATCGGAAACCAGCGGCGCCGCACCCGGATATCCGCCGTGATAGAGATAGTCTTCAAAAGAAAAGTCAAAGGCCTCGCTGCACTCGCGATAGGACCAATGCGGCGACCGAATGAGCTCGTAACGGCCCATAAGGGATTCTTCCAAGCCCTTATGCAGCAGCAGCGACGACGATCCGGTCAACATGACCTTGAGCGGCGTCCCCTCCCGGCGATCCCGGTCGTACAATCCCTTGACGACCGTGGACCAACTCTGCACCTTTTGAATCTCATCAACAACGAAAACGGCCGGGGCCTTACCTCCAGACGTGAGGTTTCTTGCCTGTTGCCACTCGATTTGCAGCCAGCTGGCATCGGGATTCACAACATCGTCCGCATTGACCACGTGACAGGGCATGTCTACATGGTGCAACGCCTGCACGAACATGGTCGACTTTCCCGTTTGGCGGGGCCCGATTATAAATTGCATCAACGGATTATTCGTTTCCCGCATCCTCTGGGCTATCACGGCAACTTGATGGCGCTCAAACATGTCAATCTACCTCCTTGTTTCTTAAATACTCAGTATACTGAGTAAAATCACTCAGTATACTGAGTATTTTTTGAACCGGGAGATCGAACCCGCCAACTTAACTCCCTTCACCAGCGGGTTGCCGCCGCCCCTCCGCGAGTCGAGTTTCTGGCCCTTCGTGCTCACTCGATATATAAAAACTGCCATAGCCATATCGAAAAACCGGTATAGCCGGTCCCATCATCGAACCATCGCGAACTGATACGCATCTTATTGCTCATATTCAAGGCCCCGACGTCTCAAAAGGTATGCCTCTGGGCACTCGAAAATCGAACCCTCGATGCCATGAATGTCGAGTGCCAAAACCCAGTGCCAAAACCTCGCCTTTGATTCCCATGGGAAAATCAAACTACGAGGCAGGAGGCTAAAAATGACACGATATGGATATGCCCGCGTGAGCACAAAGGACCAGAAGCTCGACCGTCAAATCGAGGCATTGGTCAACGCTGGCGTGGCCTATGAGCGCATCTTCAAAGACAAAGAGACTGGCGCACGCGAGGGCGACCGCACGCAACAGAAAAAGTTGTTCAAAAAGATGAAGCGCGGCGATGAAGTGGTGGTCGAGTCCTGGGAGCGCCTGACCAGATCGACGAGGCAGCTACTGAACTATGACCTGATGTTCAGGAACTTAGGAGTGAAGCTCATATCACTGAAGCAGCCCGTTGACCTCGATACTGCATTCGGCCGTTTCGTGCTGGGCACCCATGCCTGCACCGCCGAGCTCGAGCGCGACCTGATCAGGCAGCGCCAGGCCGAGGGTATCGCCGTCAAACGGAGCCGCGGTGGCAACGTCGGGGGCCGCCCGCGTATCGCGGACGTCAAGGCCGACGCTGCTGTGAAGCTCTACCTCGCCCGTGAGACGCCAATTCCCGACATCTGCGCCGCAACAGGTATCTCGAAATCGACCCTGTACCGCGTGCTCCGCGAGCGCGGGTTAGTGGGCGTCAGAAGATAAATCCGAGTGCGCTACTATATAAGAGTGCGGTATTTCTCCAACTGAAACCCTGCGTGAACGCATGACTTGAGACGCCTTTTTAGAACTCACCGATCGCAGGACGAACACAACTCAACAGCGGCCGCGTATTTCTTCCCAGCCGTACGGCGTGGCGGAGCCATGCCCGTTGTTGATTGGAGTGCCGTATCATGGCCGAAAACCAAGTCCAGTCCGAAAAGAAAATGACCAGTCTGAATGTCTCATCGGAGACCCGTGACGCCATAAAGGACATCAGCACGAGCCTTGGCCTCTCGCAGGCCGATACCGTCGCCCGCTTGGTCGACGGCTACCACCCTAACGCCACTTCCGGCGTGAAGGCTGCGCTCGACGCATCGGCCGTCCTCGATGAGGCGGTCGAGCGGGTCAAGCGCATCATCGTGGGCGCTGCCGAAGCCGCCGCGATGGAGGCTCGTGCTGCCTGCGAGGACGCCGACGCCGCCAAGAAAAGTGCAACGGAACAGATTCAGAGCATCAAATCTAATTGCGTCGAGCAGGTCGCCGCCATCAAAGAGAAATTCGAGCTGGATACTGCGAGCTTGGAGATTGAGAACGATGAGCTCCACGCCACCGTCGCCGATTACCTCTCGCAGCTCAAGAAGCTCGATTCCGAGAACAATCAGCTCTTGGCAGAATCAGCCGCAAAAGACGATCGAATTGAAAGCATGAGGGGTGCGGTCGACGCCGCGGCCAAGGCTCAGGCCGATCTCAACGTCTCCCTCCTCGCCCAGCGTGACCTGATGGCCGAGGTCGCCGCCCTCAAGGACCGCCTCGCCGCCTCCGAGCAGCGGGCGGCCGTGGCCGAGGCCAAGGTCGAGGTCATGACCCAGACGAGGGGCGTGTAGATATGTCCGACAAGCTAAGGCCGTCTCGCCGTGAGTTGATAACGGCAGGGCTAGTCGTCTTTTTGGTCACGGCACTCGTATGGACTGTCATTGATGGTGCCGGCGCAAATCCGCTCACCATCAGCGGTGTCATCACCCGTCAAAATGCCGTCTGGGCTTCGCTTACGGCAGTTTCAGTGGTCATGCTCATTGGGGCTTGGCTGTTTGGCTGATGGCATTCAAAAACAATTAAGTTTGGAGTAATCGATGGAGCATCTCTCTGTTAAAAAGGCAATCAACCTAGCTCGGAACTTTGGGGCTGCGGGTGTTCTGGCAGCCGCCCTAGTTATGACCTCTGGGTGCAGCCAGGCAGACGATCATCAGACGGCAGTTCGGGTCGCCGATTCTGATAACGCGCAGGAAGACGGGGTTTACGGCAAGATGAAGTATTCAGTCACCGGCGTCGAGGTGCATGATTCCCCGACTGGCGATGGCGGGAAGGTTGCCGTTGTTCGCTGGCACGCCATTAACAACCGATCGGCAGATTCATGCGCTGTTGGTAGCTACATCACGGCTTATCAAAATAAGCAGATGCTATCTCGCGGGTTTGCCGCCGATTTGCAGGAAGATCACTTCTCTTCGCAAGGGCTTGCGCCGGGAGGCGAATGCGACGGTGTGTCGATTTTTGACCTCAACGACATGTCTCCCATCGAAGTGAAAGTCGACGGGGTGGGTGCCGGGTCGAACTCCCTCGACCAGACTTTTGAATTGGAATAGTCCATATGGCGCCTAATTTCTAGAAACCTTCTAGAGCGCTTCTAGAAGGTTTCTAGAAGCGGGCGCAGCATCTTCGACCGGCACGATGTCTCGGTAGATAAGGCGATGCCTGGCGTCACGCCACTCGTCGCCGTGGTAGTGGCCGAAGAACCAGGCGCGGCAGCCGAGTCGCCCGTCGAGCTCGCCAAGGAATCGTTGCAGCCGGTCGTCCAGATACTCGCGTTCGCGCTCCCGGCATAGTTGCTCTGCCAGGTCGGCAGGAGCCTCGTGAGTCACAACGTAGTCGACCTTCCAGCCCACGCGATCGAGCGAGGCGCGGCAGTGCCCCATCTCTTCCACGCTCGGTATCTCCTCGGGCCACCAGCTCCTCCCCTCCTTGCGATACTGCCTGTCGTTGCTCGCGGCGCCGCCCATGGCAAGGACTGTGAGCCCGTCGATATCGAACACCTCTCCGCGCATCAGGTGCAGCACGTGCGGTCGCGCCTCGTGGACGAACCCGCCGTTCCACTCCCGCACCGGCAGCCCAGCCAGGGCGTGGTGATTCTCATGGTTGCCGTCTACGAAACACGTGGTCCACGGCTTCGACTCGAACCAGTCGAGCCAGTATTTCTCGGCGTTGGATCCATCCCAGACAAAGCCGAAGTCGCCGGCCACGATCACCACGTCATCGCGCGTCAGGGTCCGGCCCAGCGGCCAATTTTTGAATGCAAACCGGCTGGACCCGTACTCGGCCCTGCCGTGCACGTCGCCTGTCACATAGACCGTCATCAGTACGCACCCCACGGCAGGAGTTTGTCCCCGAGCCTCACGATCCGGTCGTACAGCACCGTGTGCCGTTCGTCCGGGTTGCCGTCTCGGTGAAAATGGCCGTAATACCAGTGTTTATAGTCCAGGCGGTCCTCGAGCTCGTCAAGGAATCCGGTCAGCCGGTCCACATCAGGGCGTTCCCAGCCCGGGTCCGGGTAGAGCGTCGGCGAGAGCATGCGCGTCGAGCAGGTATGGGTGATGACGCAGTCGACCTTCCAGCCGACCTCGTCGAGCTTTGCCCGCGCGGCATCGAATTCGCGCTCGTCCGGGAGCTCCTGAGGCCACCAGCTGGAATACGGAACGCGGTATTCCCTGTCCACGCTCGTGGCACCGCCCATGGTGAAGATTGTCGAGCCGTCGAGCTCGAAGACCTCGCCGCGCGTCAGGCGCCGAATGGGCGAGGTGTCCGACAGGTGCTGCGTCAGCCCGCCATGCCATAACTCCACGGGGCGCTCCGCCCAGTGATCGAAGCGCTCGTGGTTGCCGTCGACGAACAGCACCGTGTAGGGGCGCGACTCCAGCCAAACGATGTCGGCGCATTCCTCAGCGGAAAAGTTCCACGGAAAGCCAAAGTCACCGGCAACGATGAGATAGTCGTCGCTGGTAAGACTGTCGCCAAGCTCCCAGTCGCGGAGCTTTTGCATGTCGAGCCCACCGTGGATGTCGCCTGTCACATAGACCGTCATCGGATCGCCTCTTCCCTCTTGTACGCCGCCAGCTCGCGCTCGACCTGCCTGTCGCCGGTCTCGTTGACCCACCAGGGCCACTTCACCCGGCCGCACGGCTCGTCGACTCCCGCGAACCATTCCCTCAGCCCGTCGAGGCTCACCGGGGAATGCCCGTTGGCATCGCAACCGACGTCGTAGCGCAGAAGGCCCTGCTTGCGGTTGAACTCGTTGTACGCGCCGCCGCTGCTGTGGATATGCCCGTGGAGGTGCCACGATCCATGGTTCATGCCCTGCCAGTCGGCCATGGGGTAATGGCTCAGGACAATCTTCTGCCCGTCGATCTTGAGCACGCAGATCGGCGGCTCCACGGTGAATGCACCCGCGACCGCCGGCCGGGTCCAGTCCTTGTCGTGGTTTCCCGGGACGAGGTGGATACGCCTGCAGGCGATTCGCTTGCGCAGCCCATAGGCGTCCTGGGCGGTCATCTTGAATGAGAAATCTCCCAGGATGTAGAGCTCGTCGTCCATGGCGACCCTACCGTTGATGCTGTCGACGATGGCGTCGTTCATCTGCCAAATCGTCTCCCACGGGCGGTCGGTGAACTTCAGGACGTTCTCGTGCCCGAAGTGCGTGTCACTGGTGAACCAGATCATTCCATTGTCTCCCTGTCGCTAAAAACCGTTCTCCTTTGCGCAGTTGAGGAGACGTATTTTGAGCGACATGAGGCGTTCGAACCTCATGTTCTGTGCTCCAATCTGCCGGATTGTTCCAGCTAAAACTTTAAAACCTCGTGCGGATAGAAAACCTTGTCCCGTTTGTGGGGTCATAGTATAGGCACTGTTAGAACTAATAGCCCAAATCCGTTGCCAACTGGCCGCTATTAGCAACTATTAGGCCTTTTGGACAGCCGAGCTGACTAATAGCCGCTATTTGTTGGGCTGTTTTGCAACCGCGAACGCTGCCGTGGATTCTTGATACGGCGCATCGACAACAGCAATGTCAAGCGGGTAGAATGGTGCCGACGGCAGCCCAAGTTGTAGAGAGCTGGGCAGAGCCGTTGCGTTAGAAAGTTAGGTCATCGTCTTAGCGACGGTGGCCTTTCTTAATATGAGAAAGCCATTGTCAATAGGCATGTTCGTTCGAGCCCGGTTTGAAACCGGGCTTTTTCGTTTCCCGTCGGGAGGGCCCGCGCACGCTGCATGGCTTAGTCGACGCTTGCCTGGCAAGCT
>NZ_JBBNLO010000042.1:0-11776 GCF_040092405.1 Collinsella sp. CLA-ER-H2 | reverse complement strand
GAATGAAGCAGCAGGTAAAGCTTGCCATGGCGATAGCGACCGGTTGCCCGTACCTCATCCTCGATGAGCCGCTGAACGGCCTCGATCCGGGAAAGCGGAAAACCTCCTGCGACGCGATGCGCAGCGAAGTGGCGCGGGGACGCAGCGTGCTCATCTCAAGCCATCTGCTCGACGACCTGGCAGACCTCACCAACTCGTTCTACTTCATCGAAGACGGCACGATCGTGGAAAAGACCGAGTCGTCCTCGCAAACACTCAAGCAGGAATACCTCGATACATACGAAGGAGGTGAATGACATGAAACTATTTGAACAGCTGAAGACCAATGCGTCGCGCATGGCTGTCTACGCCATCCTCGTGGCAACGGCTTTATGCGGAATCGCGGCACCCGTCTATGCGCTCAACGGGGAGAAAGGCGATGTCGAACCCGCGTACATGGCTTCGACGGTTAAAGACCGGTACAAAGCCTTCTCTGGAGACGCGTTTTACGTAGCAGAGTACGACACGACCTACCGTGAGCTTCGCTACAACAAGAGATACGAATATCTAGGCGCAAAAGCAATCAGCTATACATCGGGTTGGTACGGCTCCCACTATGGACACATAACCCAGTTCAAGTGTAACTACCGCGTGTACAACTAAAGCAACCCGGCCGGGACGAGGGGCGACGCAAAAGCGTCGCCCCCGTTTTTAACCATGCCAGCTGAACCTGGTTCAGGCTTCAATGCAAGAAGAAGCAGGCCGAGGTCCAGATTTCGGACAAGAAGAGGGCGCTCGCGCGCGAGGCGCGCAAGGCACGCAACCACGCGCTCATGGTCGCCGGCGGGCTCATCGTGAACCACGCGCCGGGCGGCAACTGGAAACGCATCGACTAGGACAGGCTTGCGGCGTGAATCGACCGCCACGGATACAAAATCACCGGCTCCACGCAGCACGGAATCTGGACCCGTAACCTTTCGTAGCCCAGATCAAAATACCGGTTGTTTCCAGAAATCCTCTAGGAGGCGTCTAGATAGAGGATTTCTGGAAATGCAAATAACAATAATTTAGATTCCGAGCGTATCGACCGGAGCAACAACGATGCCTTCGCTAGTTACGTGAGCCGGCATACCAAACCCGATGACGATGAGTTTCGCCGCAGGCGGCCTCTCCCCGCGATCGACCAGCTTTCGCTCAAGTCGAAGCAGATTTTCCACTGCCTCTGGGACTTGGGGGCTCCCGAGCTTAACCTCAACGGCAACCCACGAGCCGTCACGACGATGGACAATCGCGTCGACCTCTAGGTCGTCAGCGTCGTGGTAGTGAGATACGGTCGCATCGCTGGCCGCCGCGTAAACCTTGAGATCGTGCAGCACAAGGGATTCGAAGAGCAAGCCAAGGGTCTTCGGATCGGATGACAACGACTCCGGATCCGCACCGATGAGGGCGACGGCGAGCGATGAGTCCGCAAGGTGCCGCTTCGCGCCCTGCCGCAACTTCACCGGCGACCTGAGAGCCGGATGCCACGCGGGGACATCGTCGACGATATTGATACGGCGCAGCGCGTCCATGTAGCCGGTAATCGTATTCTTTGAGACGTCAACACCCAAATCCCTTTCGATGGACCTCATGCCGGCAAGAGTCGATTCATTGCGTGCAAGCGACGAGAGCAAAGCCCTTACCTTAACCGGGTCGCGTTTCACTCCATCCGCCCTCGAAACGTCAGACTCGCAAACACCGTCAATATAGGCGGCGGCTATCCGCATTGCGTCGGCAGTTGTCTTACCGACCGCTTGGGGCCAACCGCCGCGGCAGAGCAAATCCGCGATACCGGCGATACCGGCGATGGATCCGAGTGACGCCGCAACGGAATCTCCATCGAGCAGCGCACCAAGCGAGACCGCTCCCGACGAAATACCGAGCTCGAAAAGCGTCATGGTATCCATCCGCAAACGGGCGATTCGACCCACACCGCTGTGCATCGGCTGGTTCTCGGCTCGCGGCGTCGCAGATCCGGTGAGAATGAACTGTCCTGGCTCCCCTCCCCTGACATCGCATTCGAATCGCACGGCATCCCATAGCTTCGGTTCTTCCTGCCATTCGTCGACAAGCCTCGGGGTCGGTCCGACAATTGCTTGGGCCGGATCGAGACGAGCGAGCTGGAGGGCCGCAAAACCGCCAGATGGGTCGGAGAGAGATAACGATGACTCGGCAAATCTCTGAGCTGTCGTTGTCTTTCCACACCATTTCGGCCCCTGAATGAGCACTGCACCAAAAATGCCAAGGTCGCGCTCGACCAAGCAGTCAACACAACGTCCTATATACCTATCCATCGGCTTTCCCTCCAATCATTCATTTGAAATTATAGCGTCTATCTGCGTCGTTGGGACAAATAACGATTACTTATTGGGACGATTGACGGTAATTTATTGGGACGATTGACGGTAATTTATTGGGACGATTTCCATTTTCTTAAGGCACTAATCAACGAGACCCACTGTGAACTATGAGACGGATAAATTTAGCTGACGCCTCTCATGAGTTCAGCAATGCTGATTTGAAATCCGTCGGCAATCTTCTTGAGATTTGAGAGGCTGACATTACGCCGCCCGACTTCAATGCTCGCGTAGTAGGAACGATCCATTTCAATCAAATTGGTGAACTGCTCCTGGCTGCACCCGAGTCCAGCGCGAAGCTCTTTGCATCTCATGCCGAATGATTTCTGAAGCGTCTTCGTATCCATGACAAAAAGAGTCATGGATTGTTGTATAAAAGCCAACGGACTATATACAACAATCCCAGTTAAGGCGCATAATTATCTCTATTGGAAAGCGCTCTGATGCCCAGTCGGATAGGGCACGGAAAAGGAATGGAACAGCACAATGACTCAGGGAAAGCACTTCGCTGCCGGTGGCGATCACTTCGCCGCACTGCCAAACAAAAAGATTCACACTCCGAAGGGGATCGCGCGTCTGACCGTCACCGCGGCGACCATGGCCGCCATGACCGGATCGAGCCTCATCTCACCGTTCACGGCATTCGCCCAGACCGGTGACGGGGGCACACAGCACCCCGCCGTGATGTCGCCGATCGCCACCCACGCCGGCGCGGCATCCGGTACCGGCGCGAAATCCGCCGCACAGACCATCGCGGACCTGCAGAAGGCAGTCGACGAGGCGAAGGCGAAGGAGGACGCCGCCAAGGCATCCTACGATGAGGCCGCCGGTCCCTACAACGAGGCGGCTTCCGCCCGCGACCAGGCCAAGGCATCCTACGATTCGGCAGTCAGCGCCGGCACGGCAGCCGACCGAGCGGCAATGGACGAGTACGCCCGTCAGGTCGCAGAGGGCAAGGACGCCGCCGATGCCGCCGGCAAGGACCTCGAGCAGGCGAAGGCGGGTCTCGCAGACGCCAAGGCGGATGCGTCCGAGAAGGACGAAGCGTACCAGTCCGCCATCAAGGCGGCCCAGGACGCTCAGGACGCCCTCGATAAAGCCAAGGCCGATGCCGTAGGCGCCACCCCGGAGGCTATCCGTGCCGCCGAGCAGGCCGTGCGCGACGCCACGGATGCCGTGAGCAGGGCACAGGCCGAACTCGACAACGCCAACGCGACGCTTGCCGATGCCCAGTCCAAGCTGGTTGCGGCCCAGTCTGCAAAGGATTCCGCCGATTCCGTTCTCGCCGCAGCCCAGCAGAACAAGGACACGGCGGATGCGAAGGCCGCAGCCGCCAGCGCCGCCTACGAGAAGGCGAAAGCAGACCTCGCCGCAGCGGAGGCCGGTGCGAGCGGTCCAGAGTATGATGCGGCAAAACAGAAGGTCGCGGACGCAGAGGCAGCCCTCGCTGCCGCACAAGCGACACAGTCCCAGTGCGAGTCCGAGCTCGAGCAGGTACAGTCCGCTGCGGCAACGGCACAGGCCGACCTGAATGATGCCCAGGTGGCCCTCTCCGTAAAGCAGCAGGCCGCGGCCGATGCCGAATCCGGTGTGAACGCCGCCCAGTCCGCTCTCGATGCCGCGAACGCCGGTCTCGATGCGGCCAAGCAGGTGAATGCCGACGCCGTCGCCAAGCTGGATGCCGCGAAGCAGGCTGTCAAGGACGCAGAGTCCGCCAAGGCAACCGCAGACGTAGAGCTCGCGAACGCCAAGGCCGCAAAGGATACCGCAGACGCCGCCGTAACCGCCGCGCAGCAGAAGGTCGACGAGGCCAAGGCGAAACTCGACTCCGCCGACGCACAACTCAAGCAGGGAGCCATCGGCTTCTTCAAGGCCATGGGTGCCGATTCAGCCATCGAGATCATCCAGAACTGTACACACAAGGACTACACCGAGGTCTGAAACAGCCTCGATGCGACCAGTCTCGACAACATGCTCGCGGCAATCCCGTACATGAAGTCCATCAACGAGTATCGCAAGTCCGTCGGTCTCTCCGAACTCCAGGTCACCTATAAGCTCATTGCAGCGGCGATAGCCAACGCAAACTATTCCGATGTCAAGTTTGGACATTCCATGCAGTTCGATACGACCGAAAACCTCGCATGGAATTATGGAACCGATCCGAAACCGCAGTGGGTGGACCAAGAAAAGGCTTTCTTCGATCAGGCGGTTCAGGAGCTCTATGGCGTCACCGGTCTAATCGGTAAGGATGCCGTAGACTTCTACAAGTCGCATAGTGGGATTGAATCCTATGTCAACCAGCATTTTAAGGTTGCCGGATATCCCGCAACTGTCGGTCACTACCTGCATGTCATCAGCCCTGAAATCGGCTATATGGGCATGGCGGTCTGCAGCAAGGGAACCATGAACGGCTGGAAGACCGACAGCTTCGATACCGCAAACCTGGGTTGGGCAGGCTCCGGTTGGAACATGAACCCCATGTCCGTCGACGAGTATGAGCAGAAGCTGACCTCCTATATCAACGGCCTCAAGAACGCCAAGAGCGCACTCAACGTAGCCAAGGCCGATCTCGCATCCAAGAAGCAGGCAGCCGCCGGCGCCGCCACAACCGTCCAGCAGAAACAGGTCGCGGTGGATGCCGCACAGGCAGGTGTCGATGCCGCAAAGCAGGGTGTTGCCGATGCCCAGCGTGCCGTCGATGCCGCCAAGGCTGATGTCGCCGCCAAGCAGCAGGCCGTCACGGATGCCCAGACCGAGCTTAATGCGGCGAAATCGGACCTCGATGCCGCCAACGCGGCAGTCGATACGGCAAAGTCGACCGTCCAGCAGAAGCAGGTCACCTTTGATGCTGCCAACGCAGCCGTAACGACCGCACAGTCAAAGTTGGATTCCGCCAAGGCGGACACCGCCGCCAAGCAGCAGGGCGTGGACGATGCGAACGCCGACCTCGCGAAGTTCTTCCAGGACGTCGCCGACGCCAAGAAGGCGCTCGATACAGCAAAGAGCGTCCATGACTCGGCGGTAGCCGATCAGGTCGAGAAGGTGACCGTCCTCGCCGCCGCCGAGCAAAAGGCGGACGCCACCGCACGCGCCCTCGCGGATGCCCAGCGTGCCGTCGATGCCGCAAAGGCCGACACCGACGTTGCCGCCGACAAGCTTACCGGCTCCCAGACCGATCTTGTGGGCGCACAGTCGAACCTCGACATCCTCACCGGCCTTGCCGCGAAGCTCGCAGAGGCACAGCAGCGCGAGCAGGATGCAGTAAAGGCCGTCAATGACACCAAGGCCGCCGTCGATGCCGCGAAGGCGGATACCATCGCCGCCGAGTCCCTGGTCTCCGCCGCCGAGCAGGCGAAGGCGCAGGCAGACGCCAAGCTGTCGAAGCTGAACTCCATCGATGCCGGCGCGGCGATCGCTTCCGGCCATGATGTGAACGCGGATGACGCCCTCAACGCGCTTTTCGCCGCAGCAGTCGAGGCACGCGCCAAGATCGCGCCCGCCAAGGCCATCTTGGACGAGAAGCAGGTCGCGGTGGACGAGCTCCAGCCCGGCTGCGATGCGGCACTCGCCGCCTACGAGCAGGCGAAGTCTGACCGCATCGCAGCGGAGCAGAAGCTTTCCGATGAGATCGCACGACAGGAGGCGGAGGAGGTCGCAAAGCAGCAGGCGGCATACACCCCGAAGCACCTCGCCGGCACGGATACCGCCCAGCCCGGCAGCCTCGCCCAGACCGGTGACCGCGCGGGACTCATCGGCGAGACGTTCGCCATCGGCGGTACCGTCCTCGTGGCGGCCGGCGTCTTCCTCGATCAAAAGAAGCGCCGCGAGCAGATGTAGTGCAAATCGAATAACGACTCGGAAAAGGGGAGTTCCACAAAAAGGAACTCCCCTTTTTTCGTCTCGCCAACCACGGTTCGTTGAGGCAGCTTCAGCTTAAGGGCCACAGATTAAACCGATCTATAACTGTGACCATATGACTGTGCGCACATATTAGCATGGTCATATGGTCACCTATTTACAGCTGCGATTATGCTGCAATAACTCAACCGTTAGTGCTTATTAAACAGCCAATCGAAGCCAGACTTGCCCAGTGTTTGGCGCATCTGCCCCACCTGAATCTCCGTCTCCACGCCATCCTTGCCGATGACGGCGGCCATGTTCTCAGCGGTCAGCAGCCAAGATAACAGACGGGCGGATCCAGCTCAGCATATAACGTTCGGTAATACATGACCATGTTAATGTAGTCATATGTTCACGCATTACAAGCTGGGACCTCATGTATTAGAGCTCGAGCTGCGCCCGTGCGTCCTTGGCGTCTCGCGTCCGACCGTCATCAAATGGCTCAAGCCGGGCTGGCGCGATAAGCGGAATGAGGTCGTGAGGCGGATGGACGCCGGCAGCGTCACACCCATCCGCCTCACGGACGATGAAATCGCGTGGACGCCGGAGGCCGTGACCGTCAGGGCGTCCGGCGGGGAAATCATCGGGCTCGATACGTGGGGCATGGCGAAGGTTCTTACCGGAGCCTATGGCCCCGACTCTCCCGGTCGTATTCCTACGATATCGCCCCTAAATCACCAATGTGTCAGATAAAGAATGATGCAATGGTTATGATCAAGCATACGGCGGATGCGGCGACTGCGCCTTTTTTCCTCTCCTTTAGTCCGATGATTAGGGTTGCCGTAAAGTAAAGGGCGGAAATGCAGTCTATGGCAAGCAAAACGAGTTCCTTGGGCGGTTTCAGCAAAAGGTCGCTAGCAAAGAGTAATGCAAGCAGGGCAAAGCCGATTGTGACCAAGTATCTCGATTGATTTTGCGACAGCATGGCAACTGCCTTTCAGAACATGCAAGTGAAAAGTCGGTACGATGTCATTGCGGTTGCAAACAAGCCGCCGTCAGGACCGGTTGTCACGAGACCGGCGATAACGCATTTTCTCGGTTTCCAGCTCATGACAGACCCCTCTCTCATGGTGCAACGCATACATTATGCGATATGCACATTATCTCGCTAATTAATTTCAATATCCATCATCTAACTAAAGAATACTGACTCGCTGGTTCAGCGACGATGCGTTTTTACCCTTGCGTTCCCACTCGCCGCGTCGGCGGTCGGAAGGGTCTCCGTCTCGCAATCAGCGACCTTGTAACCGTATCTGATGACTGTAGGTTAAACCAACCCACAGCCATGAGCACGTTAACGTAGTACTATACTAATTACTTAACATGCTCATATATTTCTAACTGCGACTTAGAATTACTTAATATAGTCACATGTTAATGTACTAATATATGACTATGCTATTTCAGAAAGGGGAGGACATGACGACGAACATCCTGCTAGTCAATCAGAAGGGCGGCGTCGGCAAGACGACGTTCGCCGACGAGATCGCCTGGGGTCTCGAGCGCCGCGGCCACAAAGTCGGATTCGGCAATCTCGACCCTCAGGGCGGCGCGAACCACGAGAAGAACCTGCTCGACGACGAGGACGCCGTGAATGTCATCGACACGCCGGGTTTCCTGAGCGACGACACCGCCGAGTATGCCAAGAATGCGGATATCGCAATCATCCCGGTGCAGCCCGGCACGCTGGGCCTGAAGCCCATGAAACGCACGATCAAGGTCATCACCGAGGCCAATCCTGACTTGTCGTTCGCAATCATCGTCAACAACTTCGCGGCGAACCAGACCGTGGACAGACAATTCCTCGAGCTTCTTGAGGCCGATGACCTTCCCGTGCTGGGCACTGTTCCGACCGCGGCGGCATTCAAACAGGGCGCGGCCCTGGGCAAGCCCGTATACGAGATCGCGAAAAACGGCAAGGCCGCCCAGGCGATTGAAAACATCCTGAACGAGCTGGAAGAGGTGCTGTAAATGGCAAAGTTCAAAAAGGCGACCTCATACTTCGACGTCGCAGCGGAGAAGGCCGAGGAGAGGCAGCAGAAAATCGTTGAAAGCGCATCTGAGCCCCAGAAACCGGCTCCTCAGGTGCGGAAAGCCGGGCGCCCCAAAAAGGGCGCTGAAGGGGCATCTGAGAGGCTTGTTCAGCTGTCCGTGTACGTTCCGGAGAGTTACCGAAAACGTTTGAAGCAAGTGGCGCTCGAGGAGGACAAGTCCGTATCGGATATCGCTCGGGAGCTTTTCGATCGCTATCTGGCCGAAAAAGAGTTCTAGTTGAGTTAACGGGCACCGAAAGGTGCCCGTTTTTCTTTTACCTTGGCCACTGAGAGCCGATTTAAGACCCCGTTTTATCTATCAGTGAGAAAACGGTCGAACCTCACCGATAGGACGTCTTATTTTCGATTCTGTAGCTCCCTGCCGGTAATTGAAGTGAGGTTGTTTAAATGTCGGTATCCAGATCAACCGGAAAACGGATTCGGCGTCATTGCCGAATTGTAGGGCTTGCAACTAAGTGGGATTAGTTCGCCCGGGGAGCCGAAGGCGACGCCGGCGCTGAGGGCTGACAGCGACGTAGTCGGGGAGCTGGGGCGTTAGCCCCCACACTTTTGGCCGAAGGCCATGCCAAGGAGCCGAAGTCGACGCGGAGTGAGGCATAGCCGAACGGAGGGCAAGGAGGCGCAGCCGACGCGCAGGGAGCCGTAGGCGACCGGAGGGCGAGCGTAGCGAGCGCCAAGGAGCGGTAGTGACGCGGAGCGAACGCAGTGAGCGGAGGGCAAGGACGATGGCTTTTCTTGTTTGTATATCGTTCGATTATTAAATGCTTTCTGGTGGATTTCTCTGTTTCCCTCTTGAGCTCAGACTAAGTGAATCTAATTCACTCTAGTCAGACTTGGTGGGTTGTATGAACCCATAGTTGTGGTTATTTCAACCCATAGTTGTGGTTATTTCAACCCATAGTGCATGGGTTAACTGAACCCATAGTTGGCATGGGTTATTTCAACCCATAGTCTCGTGAGACAACCCATAGTTGATAAGTTGGCCCAGGCTAACACAGGCTCAAACTATGGGTTGAAATAACTATTTCGGTACTTTTTGGCGTTTTCCGATCGCTTTCTATGGGTTGAATTAACCCATAGCCGGAAAAGTGGCTTAAATTTTCTATGGGTTCTTTCAACCCATAGCTCTACCGTCACAGAAAAGCATCCGCGATCCCTGTGAGCAAGTCTATGGGTTGTCCTAACCGATAGACTTGCTGAAGAACCGTTATTTAACCCCCTATCAATAAAATTATTTTTCGTCTAGCTATGGGTTAAACCAACCCATAGCTAGACTGTAGGTTGGTTTAACCCATAGTTTGTAAGGAAAAGAAATAGGGCTATGGGCTGTATGAACCCATAGCCCTTCAAACTAGGCAGAATGCTTTGCGTCCCACTGAGCTTTGCGTTTCGCCGAATTCTCAGCACGTTGCTTTTTCTTACCCTCCTCGACTTCGAGTCTGCGCTTAGCGATCGCCGTCATATCGAGCCGGTACTCAACCGATTTGTTATTCCCGCGCGGCGACTTAATCAAAAGACCGAGTTCGACAAGCTTGTCGATTCTCTTTTTAACATTCGAGCGATCCGACTTGACGTCAGCCGCCATGGTGGCAAGGCTGATGTAGCAGGTTGATTTGTAGACGTCCTTGCGCTGGAACGACCAAATCCGCCCCATAATATCGGTGTCGAGCCTAGGCAGACCGAGCTCGAGCATCCATGGCGGCTTGATGATCGCGACCTTCTCGCTGACCATATCCTGCACCATGTGGGCGACACGGGACGATTCATCCGATGCCCGGCGAAGTACCTCGCGGTGACTCTCACTATTGGCCATGGCGGCATCTGTGACGGCCTGATTCGCGAAATCGGACGCCGTCCCCATTCCAGACGGGTTTGCGGGACCGGACGGGTGGCTATCCGTGTCCCACGGATAGCCACCGCCCACATCCGGTTTTAAATTTTTGGTATCCATAAACTAGCCTCTCGTTGAGGCTATCTAGCCATCAGCCGAAGTGATGCCATAGTATTTTGGTAGTACTTCAACATAGGGGCCCAAATCGAAGCATACGTGTGCTAGGATTGCAGGTAACAGGCCAGAAAGCCACATTTGAACATGAAAGAAGCCCTTCTTACTTGGCGGTTAGGGGGCTTTTTTCATATCTATTTTTGCTCTTTAACACGCTCCAAAAACTCGGCGATAGCGATCGCCGCCATAGACGACTTAGCTACACCGCGACTCTTCGCGTAGTCATCGAGATCACGCCAAATTTCGAGAGGCAGAGTAACCTGGATTCTTTTCTTCTCCTCGGCCACTGCCATAGACAATTACCTCCTTCGTTGAACAAGCGAAATCGTACCACTACTGATTGAAACAAAGCGTATCACAAATACTGTCTAAAATACAAACTAACACAAAGTGGTACACCTAAATTCGCTAAATCTTTTCGTCGGCCAGATAGGCACTCGAGTTTCCAAAAGGGGTACAGGAAATTGCCGAAAAGGGCACAGGGGCGGCGAGTGATTCACCAAGAGTGAAGGTGGGCCCTCTTAACCAAGCGTTACTCGTTGCTTTGAATGGCAACGCACTAGGGCGATGGGAGTACTCGGGAGACCTGCCTGTATATTATGCAGCTGATTGAATGGCAACAGGGCCGGCGACGCTGCCGGCCCTGCAACTGTCCACGCGGGGCAGGCCGCGCATGTTGAGTTTAACGCATCTCGTGACTGTTCAGATTCCGTGCACCGGGCGATTTGTTTTGGTCGTTTAGCTGGGCTAATGGTGGTTATTGGCTGGTGGGCTGGATGATTTGGACTAATAGTTGTTAATAGTGGCCGAACGAAGATCTGTTCAGGCTATTAGAAGCAATAGCAAGTACGGTCTTGGCTGGAAAACAGGTCGCGAGCAGGGGGGCCGAGCATGTACGGACCGGTGAGCAAGAACAGGCCGGCGTTGGAATTTGGGGAGATCGGCGAGGAAGTTAAGGAGGAGGTTCGGCGGCAAGTGATTGGCAAGATCGTCGAGAGGGCCAGGGGCAAGCTCAAGGTCCGTGACGAGCGCGAATACGATTCGTTTTGGGGTCGCGGGAATCAAGAACACCTTCGTCGAGCTGCGGAAAGACTGGATTCCGGCGAGGGAGTGGAGCACGGATTGATCGAAGAAGAATGACGCTCTGCTAGAATCAGCAGCGCTGTCGGCAGCCCTTGTGCCGGGCAGAGCCCTCCATCCGATGGGAGGTGATGCCCATGACCGATTTCACCGAGTTCGTGAAGTTCCTGACCGCCCTGGTCTCGCTCCTCACGGCCCTTGTCGGCCTTTCCAAGGCACTCAAGCAGGGCTCGAAGCCCAAAAGACGATATGAGAAAGCCATTGGGGTCGCCTCCCCCGCGGCGCAGCTTCTTTCCGCGGGCTCGGGGTGCCACAATGGGCTTTGAGTATCGGCCCGTGCGGTAGCCCTTACCGCACCTGCG
>NZ_JBBNLO010000041.1:0-12385 GCF_040092405.1 Collinsella sp. CLA-ER-H2 | reverse complement strand
GAGCCGAAGGCGTCGATGACATGCCGGGGGCGGACCGGGACGGGTTAACGGCAGGCCCCGCCGACCGATTGCAAGCGGTCGGCGGGGCCATTGTGGCTCTTGACAGCGGATTGGGTCATATGAGCGAGAGGGGCCCTGGCATGGCAAGGTGACGTGAAACAAGGCGGCGCTGACCTTCTGGTCGCGCCGCCGAAGTTGAACGTCAGATTGCCGTGCCAGGGTCCCTCGCAGCGTCAAGAAGTCCGCCGTTCGGTAGAACGGCGGAATCTAATTGTTCAGCATGCGGTCGAAGCTTCCCGAGTCGCCATCCCGATAGTCTGCGGTCATCAGGATCTCCTGCGGAATGCGCCCGCCCTCGCGCAGCACGTTGCGGAACTGCACGCGCGTGACCATGGGCAGATCCTTGATCGTCGCTGCCAGGTTCTGCGGCACGCCCTGGTTGGCAGCCGCGGGCTCGCACTCGCCGCCGGCCTTCACGCGACGCTTATGCTCGGCGAGCATGGCGCGGTACATGCCGGCATGCAGGCGAATCTCAACCACATTGGCATTGCGAGCCTGCTCGACGATGCGCGCGCCCTCGCGATCGATATCGCCCACGTAGTAGACGTAGTTAAAGCGATAGCCAATCTCGGCCAGATAATCATCCAGTGCGTGCGAGACGCTTGCCTTGCAGCCGCCGCCAAAAATCACGCCGCCCACCTTGGTACCAAAGAGCTTGGCATGTTTGCGTCCGCGCAGGAGCTTGACGATCTCGTCATAGGTATCCAGGTTCTCGACCATAATGAACGGCTTGTCGGCACCCAGCGTAAAGAAGCCCGTAAAGTGCACGGGGCGATTGGGGGCGACCTTGATCGCCTGCATGCTGATGCCCTTTTCGGTCATACGTCTGATCAGGCGCTCACCGTGCTTGCCGTCAAAAGCCTTCTCGTCGTTAAAGATCTGGTAGGCACGCTGGCGGCGCGAGGCAACCGGCGTATCGGCACCTCGGTTCTGCTCGATCCAAGCCTGGATGATTGCGATTTCCTCGGCAATCTTGCGGTTGGACATCTCGTTGTGCTGAGTGCGCTGCGGAGCCTTTTTGCCGTCCTTGCCCTCAACCTTTACGATCTGCGTCTGCTGCTCCTTGGTCTTAGAGAGCGCCGTGGGCGTAGGGACAACTTTGAGCAGCTGCCTGCCTAAAACGCGGGCAAGGGCAAACGCCGAGACCTCGCCGTGAACGGCCGACTCGGGCTGCCGGGCAGCAGTATCTGCTGCGGCAGACTCCGGCTTCTTCTGAGACTTGCGCTTAGAATCGCCCTGGGAATTGCGCTCGCGCTTCGGCATAGACGCCTGCTTCTGCGGACGATCGGACTTGCTCTCCTTCGCCGGCTGGCGCTTAGGCTGCCCCGAAGAAACTTCGGCCTTCGCATCCTCGTCCTGCGGCGTGGTCCTCTCGGCTGCAGTCTCGGCATGGGAACTGCGGCCCCCACGATGGCGACGGCGGCGAGGCTTGCTCGACGTGCCCTGCTCCGCCTGCTCATCAGTAGGCTGCTGGCCCTTGGCCTCGGCATCAACCTCAAGCTGCGGCTCAGCAGGCTTCTGTTCGCGAGCCGCCGGCTCAACGGCCTTCTCGGCCTTCTCGTCCTGAGTGGTCGAAGCTGGCTCGCTCTTCTCCTGATGCCTTACGGGATACGCGCGCCCCGCAAAACCACGTCCGGGACGGCATGAACCCGGAGTCTTCTTGACCGGTTCATCGGACGCGTCAGCAGCCTCGACGGAATCCTGGACCTCGCATGCAATACCTCGCTGCTCGGCCTTAAAGTGGGCACCGCGGCGACGCTTGGGCTCCTGGATCTCAGCATGCTCTTGAGTGCGAGTCGGCTCCTGCATCCCGACGGACTTTTCCTCGACGGTCTCAGCATCCGTCTCACCCTTTTGAGCAACGGCGCGACGGAAGCGCTCCTGCTGGGCGCGGCGCTGCGCATCGCGCTTGCCACCCCCACCAAAACCGCCGCGTCCTGCCTTGGCCGTAAAGGCACGCACGACGTTCTCATCGAGCAACTCATCGGTATCGACATGCTCACGCGGAGCAGCTTCTTCCACAGCAGGCACGTCAGCGGAATCCTCGACGACAAAACCCTCGACGGACTCGGCAGGCTGCTCTTGGGCATCGCGGATCTCGGCATTGATGGTATAGAACGCCGGGCGCCCGTTAATGCCGCTACCCTCGATCTTGGTCACGATCTTTGCCGCGATAAGCTCATCGCGCATCGCCTTGGTGTCGCACTCCTTATCGACGGAGCGGAAAATCTGCGCCAGCGCACTCGACTTAATCTTGAGCGCCTTGCGGCAGAGCAGGTCGTAGGCAACCAGCTTGGCGCGCTCGGCAGAAAGCGACGTCTGGCTGCTCAGGCGCTCGGCCAATGCATCGACATTTTGTTGGTTATCGGAATATACCGTCTTGGCCACGGGGCCCCTTTCATATGCACACATATACGTCTTTATGGTACAACGCGCGAGCCTATCCACGCAAAACATCTGCGAGGACGCCCTTGCATCACCCGTTCTCGCAAGAAAAAAGACCGGGTCCGCGTCGTTGCGGACCCGGTCTTTCCGAGTCATATGGATGGGACGGTCAGTCCATCAAGCTGACTAGGCCTTGACAGCCTCGGCGTCGGCAGGAGCCTCGGCGGCAGCGGCGCGACCGTACTCGGCCTTGCCCATCTCGGACCACTCGGGCTCCTCGTCGGGCATGGAGCCAGCCTCCTTGCCGAAGAACTCCTTGAGGCAGTTGACGGCGACGATGAGGCCCAGGACCATCAGCAGGACAGCGAAGACAAGCTGCAGGCCCTTGGTGGCGGCGACGGAGACGGCGGCCGTGGTGGCGGTAGCCGGGATGGTGCCGAAGAAGCCGTAAGCCTGGACAGCGGCCATGCAGCCCATGGCGCTCTGGACCAGCGAGGTGAAGGTGCAGCAGAGCAGGAAGACGACGGGCACGTAGAGCATCCAGCCCTTGCGGCCGGTGCACTTGCAGAACACGGCGAGGGTGATCATGGTCATGCCGCCGAGCAGCTGGTTGGAAGCACCAAAGAGCGGCCAGATGTTGGCATAACCACCAAAAGCGAGGGCGAGACCGGGAAGCAAGGTGACGACCGTGGCGAACCAGGGGTTGCCGAGGACCTTCATGTAGCCGGCCTTGGACTCGATGGCCAGGGCGTCGTTGGTCTGGGCAAAGAACTCGGAGAACGAAGTGCGGGCGATGCGGGCGACGGCGTCGAGCGAGGTCAGGGCCAGAGCGGAGACGTTCATGGTCATAAAGACGGTAGCGAGCGTGCCGTCAACACCGAAGGCCTGCATACCGCGGGAGATGCCAGCGGCGAAGATCTGGAACGGGGTGGAAGCGACACCGGCGTTGAGGGCGCCGGTACCGGCGGTGTTCATGTCGGAGAACATGATGCCGGCGACGATGATGGCAAGGATGCCGACGAAGGACTCGACGATCATGGCGCCGTAACCGACCTTGACGGCGTCCTGCTCCTTCTCGACCTGCTTAGAAGAGGTGCCGGAAGAAACGAGGCTGTGGAAACCGGAGAGAGCACCGCAAGCGACGGAGACGAACAGGACCGGGAACATCATGCCTGAGGCAGTGGAGAAGCCGGTGAAGACCGGAGCGGTGATAGTAGCCTGACCGTTGACGCCCAAGACGACGATGCCGAGGACAGCGCAGACGATCATGACGATCATCATGATGGAAGTGAGGTAGTCACGCGGGGTCTTGAGCATCTGGATGGGCATAGCGCCAGCGAAGACCAGGTAGACCATGACGACGGCGAACCACTGGAACTTGTCCAGGTAGACCGGGAACTGCATACCGACGGCGAACATGAGAACCATGAGGACCACGCCGGTGACGAACTCGGCAGCGCCGGTGAGGTTGAACTTCTTCTGGGCCCAACCAAAGGCGATAGCGACGAAGGTGAACAGGATGGAGATGGTACCAGCGCAGCCGGCGGCATAGGACTTGGTGAAGTCGATGGCACCGGTAGCAGCACCAGAAGCGTCAACGGCCGGGGTGAACATGAACGTCTTGCAGACCATGTCGGTGAAAGCGGCGATGACGATGATGCAGAACAGCCAGCAGAACAGCAGGAACAGGCGACGGCCGGTCTTGCCGATGTACTTCTCGATGAGCTGGGCCAGGGACTTGCCGTTGTTCTTCATCGAGGCGTACAGGGCGCCAAAGTCGTGGACGGCGCCAAAGAAGATGCCGCCGACGAGGACCCAGAGCACGACGGGAAGCCAGCCGAAGGCCATGGCGACGATCGTACCCGTGACAGGGCCGGCACCGCAGATCGAGCTGAACTGGTGCGAGAACGCGGTAAAGGCGGAGACGGGCGAGAAGCTGTTGCCGTCCTTCATGCGCTTGGCCGGCGTGAGGGCCTCTTTGTCAACGCCCCACTTGTTGGCCAGCCATCGGCCATAGCCCAGATAGCCGCAAGCGAGCACCGCCGCGGCCACAACCATGAGCAAAACTCCGTTCATTACATTTCCTCCTCTAAAAAGAACTTCCCAGACATAAAAAATGAGGGCCGTCGGTTGCGCTCGACGGCCCTCATCTTCATCAGCCGCCCGTTATCGTACGGGCTAGCTGTATGTGCTAACCCGCATCAGATAATTACTACGCTGATAATGTTTAGCTGATGCGTGAACATGTCTAAGAAATCCTCTTCGATCATGATGTGAACGATCCGTGCGTGTTCACATCCCCCAGTGGTTGAAAAGGAGTATGAAACTTTAGTTACCTAAAGTCAACGCAAATATGTAATGAATTTTCAACTTTTTTGGATTTCTCGGTATAAAACGCCACTGACCTCGGACTTTACCCCACGACAGTTTTTGCATGAGAGATGCCCCTGAGAGCCGCGGGAGCCGGGCGGCGCATATGAACTTTCCTGCTCTACAGTCCTGCGCAAGACGGAAAGCACATTAAGTGCTTTCCTTTGCGTGCGGAACTCGCGATAAAGTTCATATGCGCCGCCCGGCTCCCGCGGCTCTCAGGGGCTCCCATCCCAAATGTGCGGAGCAAAGCTCCGCATGCCAACTTTTTCTTTCAGCTAAAGCACGCCGGAAATTCGACACTGGCTTGTTAACCTTGCTGGACGTTGTCGACGCCAAAACAGCCCAGAAGCTATATCGATACAGAAAGGTCCCCGGACGGAGGGGCCGGATATAAGGTTTATCGCGAGTTCCGCACGCAAAGAAGGCCACTTAATGTGGCCTTCGTCTTGCGCAGGACTGTAGAGCAGGAAACCTTATATCCGGCCCCTCCGTCCGGGGACCGCGCCGTACCAGCTACAGCGTCATGTTCGGATCGGCGTCGACGTCGAGCGGCGAGATTTCACCTCGGTCGAATTTACGGCGAGCGACCTCCGCGATCATGGCTGCGTTATCGGTACAGGCAGACAAGGGCGGCACCGTTACGCGAATCCCCTGACGCCCAAGCTTCTTGATCATCATCTCGCGCAGATGCGGGTTGGCCGAGACGCCGCCGCCGATGCAGTATTCCTTGCATCCGGTAGCGTGCAATGCGTTTTTGGCCTTCTTGTACTGCACGTCAAAGACAGCTGCCTCGAACGAAGCTGCCAGATCGGGCAGGTGAATCGTGCGCCCGGCCTTGGTCTCCTGCTCGATGTAGAGCGTCACGGCCGTTTTAAGGCCCGAAAGCGAGAAACGATAGTCTCCCCTGCTGTTGAGCGCACGGGGGAAATCAATCGCGCGGGGATTGCCCGTCTCGGCCAGCTTGGAGATGATGGGGCCACCGGGATAGCCCAGGCCCAACGCCTTGGCCACCTTGTCGAAGGCCTCGCCCACGGCGTCGTCGAGCGTCTCACCGAGCACCTCGTAGTCGCCCCACGCCTTCACGTGCACGAGCATGGTGTGCCCACCCGAGACAAGCGTGAAGATAAACGGCGGTTTGAGGTCGGGTTGCGCCAGCAGGTTGGCAAACAGGTGCCCCTCCAGATGGTTGACGCATACGAGCGGCTTACCGGCAGCGTAGGCAAAGCCTTTGGCAAAGGCAACGCCCACCACGAGGGCGCCCACCAGGCCCGGACCCTGTGTCACGCCCACGGCGGCAAGCTCGCTGGGGGCAATGGCTCCACCCTCAAGACCAAGCGATGCTGCGGCATCCTCGAGCGCCGCATCCACGACACTCACAATCACCTCAACGTGTTTGCGCGAGGCGATCTCGGGCACCACGCCGCCAAAGCGGGCATGAAAATCAATCTGTGTCGACACCTGGTTGGCCAACATATTGCCATCCGCATCGATAATCGCCACGGCCGTCTCGTCGCAGGAACTCTCGATAGCGAGCACTAGGCGGCGGCGCTCAATTTCGGCACGCTCCCCCTCGGAGCGCCCAGGCGCAGGCAGCGGCCATACGCGCTGCTCTGCCGCCGTCGGCTCGGGCGAAGCATTGTCGACCGGAAGCACCAGGGGCAGCGGAGCCGTCATGACGATGGCATCCTTGCCGGCACCATAGTAGCCGGGGCGCCGTCCTGCCTCGGTAAAGCCCAGAACGTTATAAAGCGCGATCGCTCCCTCGTTGCCGTCCTCGACCTCGAGCGAAGCCGTGGTGCAGCCGAGCATCTGGGCATCATAGCTCACGTGCGACAGCAGCTTGCGGGCAATGCCCTCACGGCGATGTGCCGGGTCGACGGCGATATCCAGAATCTGCACATCACCGTCCACGACCATACCGCCGGCAAGGCCCAGCAGCTTGCCGTTGTCGTGTGCCACCCACCAACTACGCGGCGCAGCGACGTCCTCGCCCAGTTCGGACAGGAACATGCCCGGCGTCCACGCCTCGTGTCCGGCACCTTCAAAGCAGGCAGCCTCCAGCGCGCTCGCGCCCTCGGCATCCGCCGCGCCCATGGGACGGAACTGCAGATGACGACCGGCAAGCTCATCGGCAACGCCCGTAATTTCGCTCTGCGCACTCTCGGCAAGACCAAGACGCTTGCGCTCGTTTTCCTCGGCATCCGAAAGGCGCGTGTAAATCGGCAGGACGCGAGCCGGATCGCCGTCACCCGCAGCGTGCGCGAGCAGCAAGCCCTCGCCCGAAGGCCACCACAGGTCGCGCTCCACGCAGCGGGCGGTCTCGTCCTCACCCAGCAGCTTGCCATAGCGCACGAGACCGTCACCGGTCAGCTGAACCTGGTCCCAGTCCGCTGCTCGGCGCCACTCATCGAGCGCCATGGCGGCCTTGACCACGTGTTCGCGCTCAAATTGACGCTCGGGACCCTCATCGATCAGCATATACAGCGCCGGATATACCTCACCGCGCATAGCATCGGCCAAGATACCAAGCTTGCCGCGCACGCCAGCCTTCCACGCCGTCCAAGCGCAAGCGTCGAGCGTCGACACGCCCAGCAGCGGAACATTGGCACCGCGCGCGAGGCCCTTGGCAGTGGAGATGCCGATGCGCACACCCGTAAACGACCCCGGGCCGCGGCCGACCACGTAGCAACCAACATCGCTGCGATCCAGACCGGCTTGAGCCAGCACGCCATCAACGGTATTCACGAGCTCAACGTTGGCGTGACGGCGACACATGTGGTCGCCACTCACGAGCTTCGTCTCGCCCGTCTGCCCATCAATCCAGCTTGCCGCGCAGGCAAGCATGTCGGTCGAGGTATCGAGCGCCACCACCAGCGCGTTGTCGTTATGCAAGCTCATCTTGTACAGCCTTATCAATCAAATGGGAAAGCTCCATTGCGCGGTCACCGTGCGCCTCGAGCGTTATCGTTCGCACATCGCTGTCGCCCTCATCACGCTTGAGCGTCACCGAAAGATACTCATCCGTCAGCTCGTCCTGGAATTGTTCGCCCCATTCCAGCAGGCAAGCACCCTCGTAGCCCAGCACATCGAAAATGCCCGTATCCTCGAGCTCGTAGGCATGCTCCAGGCGGTATAGATCAAAGTGAAACAGCGGAATACGACCTTGATCGTGAACGGCCATGAGCGCAAACGTAGGACTCGTAACCATATGCCCATCGCCCAGCCCGCGCGAGACGCCCTTGGTAAAGTGAGTTTTGCCCACTCCCAGGCCACCGGTCAGGATGAGCACATCGCCGTCCTCAAGGCACGGTGCAATTAGCTCGCCAAAGTACTCCGTATCGGCAGCGCAAGTCGTTTTGTAAGTACCTACCCCCAGGCGCTCCAGGGACATATATGCTCCTTATTATTCCGAGGCGTCCTCTGGTGCGGGATGTCGCTCCAGATAATCGCCCAGCATCTTAAAGTCTTCCTCCAGCAGCTCCTGCCACGCCGGATTGCGCAGCGCTGCTGCCGGATGGAACGTGGGCATTACTACAAAATGCCCCATCTGGTGGAACCTGCCGCGCAGCTTAGTAATGCCAATCTCGGTCTTAAGCACAAAGTGCGTCGCGGGGTTGCCGAGCGTCACGATAATATCGGGCCAGATGCTTCGAATCTGCTCACGCAAAAACGGCGAGCAAGCCAGTACTTCCTCGGGACGTGGATTGCGGTTTCCCGGCGGGCGGCACTTAAGCACGTTGGCAATGTAGACGTCTTCGCGTTTGAGCCCCGCCAGCGACAAAATGCCGTTGAGGTCCTCGCCTGCCGCCCCCACAAAGGGCTCGCCCTGCAAATCCTCATTGCGGCCCGGCGCCTCGCCAATAAACATCACACGAGCGCGGGGGTTTCCCACGCCAAACACGATATTGTGACGCGACTGGTAGAGCTGGCAGAGGTGACAATCGCCCAGAACGGCCTCAATTTCCTCGAGTGCGACCTCACGTGGTGCCTGATGGGTATGGCCGGGGATGTGCATGACGCCCATAGCGGTTCCTACACGTAGACCTTGTCGAGACGCATGCCAAAGCCGCAGGCGACCTCGTAGTTAATCGTTCCGCGCAGTCGGGCCATCTCGTCCATAGTGATCTCGGCATCGCCATCGCGGCCGACAATGATCATCTCGTCACCATACTCGGCCTCGGGAATCTCGTGTGCCGGGTTGGACTGAATGGCGACCATAAACTGGTCCATGCAGATATTGCCAACCTGATGCACACGCTCGCCGCGATACAGCACATCCATACGATTGGAAAGCGTACGCGATAGGCCATCGGCATAACCGATCGGCAGCGTGCAGATCTGAACGCGCGTACGCGGTACGCGGTAGGTAAAACCGTAGCCCACGCCCTCACCCATCGCAGGGTGTGCCACGCGCGCCACGCGCGCATGGACGCTCATAACGGGATCAAGCTGCATCACGCGGCCACTCAGCTCGCACGGCTGCATGCCATACAAGCCAACGCCGGCGCGAATCATATCAAAATGCATCGAGGGGTCGAGCATCGAGGACGGCGTGTTGGCGCAGTGCACGATACCGCACTCAAAACCCGCATCCTTAATGGCCTGAACGGCCTCGGTAAAGCGCTGACACTGCAGCTTGTAGTCCCAGCCCGAAGGTTCATCGGCCGTGGCGAAGTGCGTAAATACGCCGTCGCACTGAATACCGCGATGGAAATTTATACCGCGGACAAAGTCGAGCACCTGCGTGTAGTGAACGCCGATACGATTCATGCCCGTCTCGATGGCGAGATGATACTTGCCCACTTTGCCCGCCGCGACGGCACATTCGCCATACGCAAGAGCAAAATCAGACGTATAGACCGAAGGCATGATATCAAACTCGAGCAACGTCGGAATGGCCTCGATAGGCGGCTCGCTTAGGATGAGGATGGGTTTCGTAATCCCGCCCTGTCGGAGCTCAACGCCCTCGTTAACCGTCGCCACGGCAAACATGTCGGCACCGGCCGAATACATGATCTTGGCGCACTCAACAGCTCCATGACCATAAGCATCGGCCTTGACCACGCAGCACAGGCGCTGACGTGGATTCAGCAAGTTCTTATAGGCCCTCGTGTTGCGACGGAGCGCCCCGCGGTCGATCTCGACCCAGGACCAGCGCGTCAAATCGGCTTTATTCATGATTAGTCATCCGACCCTTCGTCCATGATTCCCAGATCTTCGAGCGCATCCTTTGCCGCCAGTTCCATGGCCGGACCGATCAAGTCGATAAGATCGGTCGCGATGACGCTCTTCTCACCATACTCCGTCGCCGCGGCAAAACCGGCGTAGCTGTGAAGTGCGACGGCGTACGAATACAGCAACTCCCAACGATCCATCTCGTCGCGCATGGTGGCAAGCGTGCCGGCCAAAATACCCGCGAGAACATCACCCGAACCGGCAGTTGCCAGAGAAGCCGGACCCGAGAGCGGCAGCAGCACACGCTCAACGCCACAGATAGCCGTCGTCGGCCCCTTGGCAATGACAACCAGGTTGTCGGAGCCTGCAGCCCAGACAACCTTCTGCGCGGCTGCAATCGCAGTACCAAGGTCGTTCACCTCGTCACCGGCAACCAGACGCGAAAGTTCACGATAGTGCGGCGTCATAAGCAACGGCTGCTCGCGACGATACATCTCGGGATTACTATCAATACCGTCAATGGCAATCTTAGCAAGGCAGTTGAGTGCATCGGCGTCCAAGATAAGCGGCACATCAAGCTCGAGCAAGCCCGAAACCACCTGCATAGCGCCGGCAGATGTCGTCATACCGGGACCGCACAGTACACAGCTGTACTTCTTTGCAATCTCGCACACCGTCATGCGCGCAGCGGCGCCAAAGGAGCCGCGGGAATCAGACGGAATAGCAAAGACGGGAATCGAAGGAAGTGCCATGCGAATAAGATTGGCGCAGGCGTCAGGAGCCGCGACTGCCACGTAACCAGCACCCGCGCGAGCTGCAGACTTGGCCGCCATAATGGCAGCACCAGGATATTGCGCAGATCCGGCGACAATAAGCACAGAGCCACGGGAATACTTATCGATATTCGTAGGTAGTGGGGCAAAGTAATCAACTAAGTCACCGGGCTCGACAATCTCGGCGGCGTGGTCGACATCATCGATGACCTCGTCAAGACGGTCGTAAAGATTGCCGCAGATCAAATCGCCAGCATACTCAGGACCATCAGCGCTATACAGACCAATCTTGGGCGCAATCATCGTCACCGTATGCTCGGCACGAATGCAGTCGTCATCAACAACGCCCGTCTCGGCATTCAGGCCCGAGGGAACATCAATGGATACGACACAATCGGCGCATTCATTGACCGTAGGAATCCAGATGGAGAACGGCGCACGCAGATTTCCGTGGAAACCGGTACCAAAAATGGCATCGACAACAACATCGGCCTTATCGATCAAAACCTCGAGTTCGTCACGCGAGGGGCCGACGCAAACGTGCACATCGCGGCCGGCAGTACGACGAGCAACATGACGTGCCAGAGCAGCAGGAATCTCATCCGGCTCAACCGGAGAAACGATATCCACGTCCACACCCTTATGGCTCAGGATATCGGCGGCAACCCAACCGTCGCCGCCATTATTACCAAAACCGACCAGAACGAGAACCCGATCGGGATTGAGCTTCAAGACCTCGTTGGCGGCAAACTCACCCGCTAGCTCCATAAGCTCGGCCTTCGAAGTCCCTTCGCGTTCGATGATATCCTCGAGACGAACGACTTCTTCGGTACTCAAAACCGGTTTCATCTATGCTCCTAGCGTATCTAGCGAAGCATCGCCCAGGTGCTCCGTCAATGCTGAATTCTGCAGCTGCTCAAGCTCATCTAAAACAGAGCGAGCCTCTTTAAATGTCTGCGCTACGCGTTCCTTGGTGCTCACCTTTTCTTCCTTAGGCTTAGGTCGAGCATCTTCGGTAATCGCGATGGCATTCGCAACGGCTAAGTCTCCTGTAAGCGTAATGGAAAGAGCGACCTCAACAACACCCAGCTCTTGAGCGATCTCGAGTGCACGGCCCGAAAGCAGCGCCTTCGGTTTGCCGAGTTTATCACGCGTTACCGAAACATCCTTGCGACCCACGCCTTGACTAAAACCCGTGCCAAGAGCTTTAAGCACCGCCTCGCGCGAAGCAAAGCGGCTGGCATAGTGAGCAGCGGGACGCGATGACGCATCGCAATAAGCACGCTCTTCTTCGGTAAACACACGCCGAGCAAACGACGGCGTCTTTTCAAGAATTGATTTCATGCGGGAAATCTCGACGATATCAACGCCGATACCAGCTTCAGCCATGTTCACCTCCATATCGCACAGACTAAGTTATTGTAGCCCGTTCACAGAAGATGCGACAAACGAGGGTTATAAAACACAGCTACTATGTGAGACAAAAGCCCGCAAACGCAAAAAAGGGGGAGGCCGCGAGGCCTCCCCCTTCTCAGTTCAAGCGTACGGCTCGGTGCCGTCCACCGGTCAGCGGCGCCCTGGCCTCCCACGGGCTGACCCCGCAGTACTCTCGGCGCGAT
>NZ_JBBNLO010000040.1:0-12968 GCF_040092405.1 Collinsella sp. CLA-ER-H2 | reverse complement strand
GGCACTTGGAACGGGGGAAACGGCGGTCGACGAAACTGGAGAGGAGGTATTACGAGCTCCTGTGCGAATTGGAGAGAACGCTCCCGCAAACTGCCTCTTGACAACTTATAGGAGCGTCGGTTTTGTTGAGGCAAATTTGCCGGCTGCTCGGCATTTCCAAAAAAGTCCACTCACTTAGCCAGCGGGCAGCCAAAAAAGAACCGTCGCAACGTCGTTTGACTCCGTTGCGACGGTTTTTTGAGCATTTTCGCACTGCCGAGGACGCAGACGCTCCTCATTTCTCGCGCTTACCGAGCAAAAAGGCGCTATTCTCCGAAAGTAGTCAAAAAAGCTCCGTCCCAAATTAGCTACCCTTTGCACCGATTATTCGCCTGGGTTGATGTTCGCATAGAACTCGGCGCCGTCATCAAGGCGCAGGATACCGACGCGGCCGAACTCGGAGCCGGTGGCGGCGGCGCAGTCGATATCGATGCGATCGGGCACGCCGGCGGTATCCTCGCCACCCAGGCGCACAATCTGCCCGCGGCCCGACTCCTCATCGAGCCCCGCCAGGCCGCCAACCTCGCAATAGCGCCCAAGCGACACCGTGGGCGTGTGGCCGCTCACCACGACCGGGCCCTCGCCCTCGGCAGAAAGCAGTCCCGTCGGCGCATCCCAATAGCCGTGACGAATCCACAGCAGGTCATCGGACGACTGCACCGCGAGCATCTGCTGCAGCAGCTCGCGATCGGCACCCACCGCTCCGACGCCATCGGCACAATCGACGCCATGCTCAAGTAAAAACGCGCGCGCCGCCTTCATCTCGATTCCAGCATGTACCAGCAGATACGGGCGCTCCTCGGTCTCGGCCACCGCGCAGAGCGGCAGCGTGGCCATCCATCGCACGAGCTCCTCGTATGCCTCAAATTCCATGTCGTTGAGCTGCTCGCGCGTCGTCCAGCCACCGTTGATATCCCAGGTCTCGGCATCGAGCGGATCCTGGCCAATGATGGCATCGAGCATGATCTGCTCGTGATTGCCCTTGAGCACACGGGCGTTGGGCAGCGAGCGCACGAGCTTAATAACGCCGACCGGATCGGGCCCGCGATCGATCATGTCGCCCAGCACGTACAGCGTGTCGTCGGACGTCAACGAGATCTTAGACAGGGCCTCGTCAAGCGCACGCACGTGCCCGTGAGCATCAGATGTCACATAGATCGCCATGGTACGCCTCTCCTTGCATTGCGGCCAAAGCCCGGCGCCGCAACTAAAACTTCAAGTTGAACTTAAACGTTACCCATTGTACTCCGTTGCAATAAAGCTGGAAAGGGTTTCCGAGCAGAGGCAAAGACGGCAGCCGTCTATGACGATATCGCGCACGCCCGCAATCCAACCCCATAAACCCACCATCTTTGGGTACAAATAACCGCAGACAACTAACCGTGCCACGCCAACCACCCAGGAGCGGACACTGTCCATGAACCAGATACTTCTCTTTATCGGCCTCGTCATCATTTTGTGCCTGACCATCAAACCCGTCGGCAAAAAACTCCCCTTCCCCACCCTCCTCATCTTTATTGCGCTCGGCATGCTGCTCGGCGTCAACGGTCCGGCGCACATCGACTTTAGCGACTACGCGCTCACCGAAACCGTCTGCAGCACGGCGCTGCTGTTCATCATGTTCTACGGCGGCTTTAACACCAACATCGACCGTGCCAAACCCGTCGCCGCGCCCGCTGTGCTGCTGAGCACGCTCGGCGTTATCACCACCGCCGGCATCACTGGCGTGTTCGCACACTTCGCACTGGGCTTCGACTGGATCGGCGGCCTGCTGCTGGGCTCGGTCGTGGCGTCGACCGACGCGGCCAGCGTCTTTAGCGTTCTGCGCGAGCACAGCCTTTCGCTGAGGGGCGGCACCGACTCGCTGCTCGAGGTCGAATCGGGCTCCAACGACCCCGTCGCCTACATGCTCACCGCCGTGCTCGCGACCCTCGCGGCGGGCGGCAATATCGACATTCCCGTGCTGCTGGCCAAGCAGATCATCCTGGGCGTGGGGCTGGGCCTTGCCATCGGCTGGACATCCAGCCGTCTGATTGAGCGCGCACACGCAACGGCCGAGGGCGCGCAGACTATCTTTTTGTTCGCCGTGGCGATCGTCGCCTACGCATTGCCGAGCTATCTGGGCGGCAACGGCTTTTTGGCCGTGTACCTGGCCGGCATTGTGCTGGGCGCGAGCGACATCACCGGCAAGGTCGAGATGGCGCACTTTTTTGACACCCTCACCGAGATGGCCGAGATGACCATCTTCTTTTTGCTGGGCCTGCTCGTCACGCCCGCGCGCCTGCCGCAGATGCTGCTGCCGGGCCTGGCGCTCATGGCGTTTATGCTCTTTGCGAGCCGCCCCATCGCCGTCGGTCTGCTGCTGGTGCCCTTTAAGACGAACCCTCGCCAGGTTGCACTCGTAAGCTGGGCGGGCTTGCGCGGCGCGGCTTCGGTCGTCTTTAGCCTCTTTGCCGTGGTAGCCGGCGTTCCCGGCGGTCACGACCTGTTTGACCTGGTGTTTGTGATTGCCGTATCGAGCATTGTGGTGCAGGGTTCGCTACTGCCGGCGGTGGCGAAGAAACTCGATATGATCGATGCGGCCGGCGACGTACGCCGCACCTTTAACGACTACCGCGACGAGGACGGCATGTCGTTTGTAAAGCTCAAGGTGGGCGCTGGCCATCCGTTTGCCGGGCGCTCGCTCGCCGATATTGGCAGCGCGACGGACATGCTCGTGGTCTTGGTGCTGCGCGACGGGGCGCACCCGGTACTGCCCAACGGCGATACCGTCATCGAGGAAGGCGACCTTCTGGTGATGGCAGCCCCAACGTTCGAAGAGCGTGCCGAGGTTACGCTGCGCGAGGTCACCGTGACGCCCCACGGTCGCCTGGCCGGTCAGCGCCTGCGCGACGTGCCGCAAGGCAAGCACCCCTTTATCGTGGTGATGCTCAAACGCGACGGCCAAACGATCATCCCCGACGGCAACACCCTCATATACGCCGGCGACGAAGCCGTCATCGCCACGCTGGCGTCGTAGCGGGCAGGGACAGCCGTCCCGAATTGGCTACATTTGAGCATCAATCGCCCCGACAGGGGTCTCGTTGAGGACAGTTAGCGTCTGGCAAAACTAAGTGAGTAGACTTTTGTCGAATCGCCGACCACGTCACCAAAGCACAAGTCTGTGACCTGCGGGTTTGTTGAAGCAAATTAGTCAGGTGCTCAGGATTTCCAAAAAAGCCTACTCACTTAGTCTGCGGGCAGTCAAAATAGAGCAATCGCGAGGTCGTTAGACTCCATTGCGACGGCTTATCGCGCATTTTCGCGCAGTCGCGGATACAGACGCGCCGTCCCATATTAGCCACCCCCGCCCCTTAGTCATCGTCGACGGCAAATTCGCGGAGGTCGAGGCCTTCGCGTTCGGCTCGGGCTAGGAGCTCTTGGGGCGGCTCGTCCTCGATATCCACTACGTCGAGCATGGCGGCCGGAAAGCCCACGCCGGCCGCACTCCCCGCGCGGTCGAGCAGACTCTCGCGCAGCTGGTCTACATCAACGTCGATCTTCATGGTGAAACCTCCTACCAGACCAGGACCCTACTCACTAGCACCGAGCGCGTCCACGGCAGCAACAAAAGCCGCAACCTGCTTGTCGTCCATCTGCGTGGCCAGGCGCCCCACGGGTTCATCGTAGGCGAACTGTACCTTATCGATAAAGCAATCCCAGGCACGCTCATCCACACGCACAGCGGCCTCGCAATACTGGCTGAGCTTTTTGAGTCCATACCAAAACGCATTCACATGGCGCGCAGGATCCTCGTCCAGCACACCATCGTAGCGCCGTCCGTTAAACTCACGCATGCGCGCCACGGCAACCTCGAGCGAGTCGCCGCCGTCGACCGAAGCCTCGTCCACAAGCTCGGGAATCGCAACTTCGCGCCAAACATTGTGCCTGGTAGCACCGTCATACTCGCCCACCGACACGTCTTCGTCAAACCGATCATCGTAGTCGAAATAACTACTGCCGCGGCAAATCCCATGCGGCGAACCGGCACCAAAGGCACAGAACAACCCGCCGTCGGTAACAACGCGCCTATAGGCCTCAAACGACTTCTTAACCTGAGCGAGCAACTCGGCAAGCTCCCCGGCATCGCACCCCGTCTCGCACGTAATGCAAACAAGCCCCGGCAACGATACCGGCTCCACCGTGCTCCCTGCAACGCGGGCAGCGCGTTCGGCCCGATACGCTTGGGCTGCCAAGCGCGCTCGCTGCGCAGCACCGCGCACATTAGTAAGCTCGCGCTCCAGCGCCACATCGCCAGCCACATCGCTCGCAAACGCGTCAGCACCCTGCGGCCCGGTCGCACTCAGCTCGGACTCAAACGTCGCCGTAATCATGCCGGCAAGGTCCGTTGTATCGGCGGTGCAACGCAGCTGCTCCAGCTGCGTGCATAGCAGATCGGCATCCAAGGGTGCGGCATCCACAACGCGCGCGTCACTCAGACGCGCCGCGCCCTGCAACACCAAAGCCCCCGCAGCATCGTATGCCGCACGAACCCTGTCCGCCGTATTGGCACGCAGCTTTACCTCGATAAACGCAAGCGTCTGCTCCAAGCGGGCCAACAGTTCGGCCTTGTCCTCCATACGCAAAAAGGCAGCATAGCGGCGCTCCATCTGCAGCGGGCCCACAACACCCGCCTGCTTGCGAGCGCGCGCAAGGGCCGCGCCCTCGACACGGCGAACATACCCGTCAACAGCCTGCACGGCAGAGTCGCGCGCAGCGTGCTCGGCAGCCTCGACGCCCCTAAGCACACCCAGCAGCTCGCGGGAGCGCGCCTTGCGCACCAACTCCCCACGATCGTACTGCTCAAGCGCCGTCTGACGCTTGGCCACCGATTCAAAGCCAAACAGCTCGTCGAGCAGCTCGCCAACAGAACGCTCGCCCGCCATGGCAAGGCCTCCTTACCCGAACACGCCAATACGCTCGCGGGCCCACGCGCACGCAAGCCCGCTCGCCCGCACTTCTACAGATCCAGCGCCTTCTTTGCGGCGTCGACCGGGTCGCCATCCATGTAGAACACCGGGCTCAACCCCGAAATAATCTCGGACGAAACACTCTGTAGGCCCGCGATGGCGCTCAGCGGCAAAACCACGCGCTTAGCACCAGCGTTTTTGGCCACGCGCATAATGTCCTCGAGCCCACGGATCTCGTCCATAGAACCCGACATGCGCAAGATTCCAGGAATCGCCAGCGCGGGCATCACCGGGCGGTTGCAGGCCGCGGAGCACAGGCCCACAAACTCGGCGAGCGAAACTTCTTCGGACAGGCCCTTGCTCTGCAAGTCGTTGTAGAACAGCAGGTAGTCCTTGGAGCCAATGTGCATGCCCGGCGCCACGCGGTTCGCCAGGTTCACAAAGTTGTCGAACGCGGCCTCCAGCGTATCGCGCACCGGCTTGTTAAAGGCCACGCCCTCGTGCTTAAACTTGCACTCGCCGGCAACGGCCTTGTTCTCCAGCTTGTACACGGCGACCTCGCCGCCCTGCGATCTGCCCACGCCAAACACGTGACCGGACAGCAGCGGCCCGTCGGGAATCAGCGTGTCCTCGCTCTGCTCGGGCACGCGCACCACATGCACGTCCTGCGGGTTGTCGGCATCCATATAGCCCAGGTTGACGTCGATAAACTCGACGCCCGCCATAATCTTGAGCTGCTCCTTTACGCGGCGACGGCCCTCGATGGCATAGTCCAGCAGCCAGCGCACGTCGTCCTTGTCCATGGCCTCGTCGGGGAACAGCAGCTTGGCCAGGCCGCTAAAGGTCTTGCGCACGGCGATCTCGTCGCGCTTGTTAAAGTCGCTGTTAAAGCGGAAATACCGGTCGATATGGTGCGTAAAGTCCTTGCGGCGCATCTCCTTGCAAAACTCCGACAGGCAGTCGGTGATCAGGCCGTAATGCCCGGTCAGCAGACTCGAGCGCATCTTGGGAATCTCCCAGCCCGGCAGGTAATAATGGATACGGTCGAAAAAAGCCGAATCGTTGTTAAACTCCGGCGGGAACGGATCAAACAGGTGCGTGGTCTTAAGGACGTTTTGCACAGTGTCGTTGATGTTGCCCTCAAAGACCATGGAGGCATCGGCGTTGATCTGGTCGCGGCCGCGCGCGTAGCTGCCGCTCGCCATATAGTCCTTCATGATCTGCACGGCATTGGTGTCCTTAAAGCGCATGCCGGCGACCTCGTCGAACGTCACGCAGTCCCAGTGACCCACCAAGCCCACACGGTCGGCGCGCATGGAGTTCATGCGGCCGAACAGGTTGGCCGTAGTGGTCTGGCCGCCCGAAAGCAAGATGGCGTAAGGCGAGACCTCTTTGTAGATATGGCTCTTGCCGGTGCCGCGGGGACCCAGCTCGCACAGATTGTAGTTGCGCTCGATCAGCGGCACCATGCGCTCGATAAAGTGCAGGCGCTCCTTCTCGGAAAGCTCGCTGGGCTCATAGCCAGCCGAGCGCAGCAGCATGTTGAGCCACTCGTCGCGCGTAAAGTACTGGCGCTCGTCGACCATGGCATCCAGGTCTAGATTGGGCATCTGGATGGGCGTGAGCGACGCCACACTAAACGGAGAGTCCTCGGGTCCGCGCTTTTTGCGCTTGGCCTTGGAGCGGCGCGGCGCATCGTCGCCAAAGACCTCCATGCCAAACTCGTCTTCCTCATCCAAGGGGTGACGATACTCGATGCTCATAATGCACCAAATGCCGCCTTGCAGAATCTTGGAATAGTCGCGCACGTACTCGGCCGGCATCACAAACGGCTCGATGGTCAGATTGGCAAACGACGCCACGTAAATGTCTTTGTACTCGTCGAGCTTGGCCGTCACCTTATCGATGATGGTAAAGCGGCCCAGTTCGCGGATCTTGGACTTAATGCGCTCGGACTCGTCGGGACGCACGTAGTTATCGGTGAGGATCCTGCGGATGCGCTCCAAACCCTCTGCCACGGCATCCTCGTCGTCAGTTGAGCAGTACATGCCTAGCAGGTACTCCAGCACAAAGGTGGGCACGTTGGCGCCGCGCTTCATAAGGGCCGTCAGGTCCTTGCGCACGATCTTGCCAGCAAAGTGCTCGAGCAGTTTGCCGTCCAGCCCATCCATGTCGTAGCCGTCGCCCTCGGGGTCCTCGGCCACGGCCTGGTCATAGCCATCGGTCGAGGATTCACCCTCGGCGGGCGTGGCAGCTTCAACGGGCGCGGCAGTCTCAGCCTCCGCAGCAGGCACGGCCACCCCTGTAGGCACCGCAGCCTGCTCGGGCACATCCGCATCAATCGAGGGGACTTCCCACAGATCGTCGTCATGGCTATCAAACATAGGGCACACTCCTAAAAACCAAAATCAGCAACGGGGGCAAATGAAACAGCGATGGTGTACGTCTCGCGCCAAACGATCTTGCCCGTCTCGCGCTCGCGGCAGACCAGATAGTACGGACCCTTGGCCGAGAATCCATCCGCTGCATGCAACGCAAACTTGGCATGCACCACGCGCTCCTGCGAGTTAACAGAAGTCTTGTTGGCATGCGCCTTGACCGTATCGCTCACCTCGTTGCCACTTGCATCGGTAAACACCAACTCGTACTCGCACGGCAAGACCTTACCTTGGGCAGGTTCTTCCTGGATCAAATTGACCGAAAAGAGCGAGTTGGTCACTCGGCGTCCCTCACTAAGTACGCGCAGCGTCGCCGCACGCGCATCGACAAAGTCCTTGGAACCCGAGCGCGCACGCCAAAATCCGATAACGGGCACGCAAAGCTCCTGCAGGCTCATGCCGCCGTGTACGTAGTTGTTAGTACCGCCGGGTCGTTTGAAGTGCACGTTCTCACGCGGGGCAAACCCCTCAAAGCCGGCACCCAAACGCCCCATGTCAACATCAGCAAACACCCCGCGCGCCTCGTCCGAAAGCTTGGCCACGGCCTCGTTGGGCACCACCAGATGACGTTTGCCGTGCATGACGGGAGCGTCAAGGAAGGGAAGGTCTGGCTTGCCGAGCATCTGGCACTCGTTAAGTTCCCGACGCGTGTAGATAAAGCCATGATCCGCCGTTATAACAACACGCGCGCCCGGAGCGTCGGTGCACACGCGTCGCGCCAATGCGGCAAGTTCCTCCACGGCGTCCGCGCAGGCATCGAAAACGTCATCCTGCGTAGCGGCCTTCTCGCCCGTGGCATCGATCTTGTTGTGGTAGAGATAAACGAGCTCGGAGTCTTTGAGCAGCGCTTTACGCTCGGTTCCCGCCATGTTGAGGAATGCGCTCGAGCGCAAAGCGCGGGCCGTGGGCTCAACGTGGGCAAGTACGGCCTCGCGCTGCGGAGTCGTCGCAGTGGGCATGCCGTCAGCCAGCACAAACGAGCCATCCGCTGCAAGCTTAAGCGCTTGGTGTGGCAGCAGCGCGGGCATACCAACCTCGGTAATGGAGGGAAAGACCGCCTGCATGCTAGAGACCTTGACATTACCGCCACGCTCGCGCTCGAGCAGCGCCGCGACGTCGCGGGCCACCTCATAGCGCAGCGCGTCGCTCACGATAACGACCTTCGTTTTGGCAGAGCCCACAAAGGCGGGCAGCACGTGCCAGTAGAACTCATCCTGTCGTTCGGGCCCCTCGATGTAGCCGCAATCGGCCCACTCCCCTTGCGCAGCCGATGCCCAGCATGCATTGGCATCGGCCAAGAACCAGTTACTGTAGAGATTCTCCGCCCAGTCCACTACGGCTCGGGCAGGTTCCTCGAGCACATCGCACTCGACGGAGCGTGCCCGCAAATACGCGGTGCACATATGGCGATAGGCAGCGTCCATGACATACCAATCGGACGTGTAGGCATCCCACACCTGCTGGGGCTGCGCCAGATGGAACCCGCCCGCGTGCACCTGCCTAAACGCGCACATATCGGCCACGGCGACAAGCAGGTCAAAGTAGCTCTCGACACGGCGGTACCAGCTCAGGTCGCAGCGACGCGCCGCAAAGGTGCGCGCGTCCTCAACACGGTCCGCGCCCTGAGCAAACGAGCAGAACAGCTGCGAAAGCACGGCCTCGTTGACGCACGGGAACACATCAAGCGAGGCCAGCACATCGATCGGCAAGGCCTCAAACCGTGCAAAGAGCCCGCGAGCATCCTCTACCAAACGGCAGATCTCAAATAGGTCCTCGCTCGAAGCCTGAGCATCGGCAACCTGGTCCCACGTACGCACTGCCTCAAGACAATAGGGGCCATAGGCAGGAGCCACAAAACGCTCGAGTCCCTTGAGCGCTCCCTCGGGAATCGCTGTGGATGCCGCCGTAAGGAACACGTGGGATGCCAGTGCAAGCAGCGAATCACGCTCATACAGCGGCCCCTCAAACCCATAGCAACGCACAATGAAGGCAGAGAGAACATCGCGCGCACAGTACTTGTCCGCCAACTCGGCCAGTGCCTCGGGCCCCTCGTGCAGCAGCATGGTCATACAGCCGCGCAGTACAAACGCGGGCCGCGCGTCGCCAGGCTCTTTACCGCCAAAAATCACCGTAAGGATGCCAAGTTCGATATCGGATGCGCCCGAGGCATGCGGAACACACGCGGCAAACTTAGCGCAGCGGGTCTTGGCATCATAGAACGTCTTGTGCTCGCGCAGACTCTCGCGCACGGCGTCAATATTCTCGATACCCAGCTGATCGGCCAAAAGTGAAAGATAGTCAGCCTGGAACTGATCGGCATACAGCTCAACATCGGCAAGCCAATCGCCCTCAAGCCTGCCGCGCGGGCAACGGCGATACAACAAGATATCGCTCGCAAGGTCATCGCGGTTGATAAGCTTCTTGACGGCAAACATGCGGCCCTCGCAGGCCTCAATAAATCGCACCGGGCGTTCAAAGTCACCTTGAACAGGCATAACGCCGTCATCGGTCCCCGCGCCATCGAATCCCTCGGCGGCCAATCGCTCAAACTCAGGGGCAAACTCGCCGTCCGCATCGTGCCAAACCACCACACGGCGGGGCATACATGCGAGCAACGGTTGCAAAAACCGCAGTTTGAGCTGTTCTTCTACATCGATCTTGGGCATGAATATCCTTACCGTATCTGCAGTTACTTGATCTTTGCCAGCACATCCTGAAACTTGGCGTAGTTGACCTTGACGCCGTCATCCAGGTCGATCTTAATCATCTGGTCTGCCAAGTGATGCAGCTTCTCCTCGTAGCCAATGGTCTCTTTGAGCTGGTCGTTGAGCTTTTTGACGCGCTTATCCAAGCGCACGCGCTCGCCGCGCTCGGCACTGGCAAGGGCATCGTTGGCATAGCCGATCTGCGAGCGATAGCGCTCCTGCTGCTCATGCACATAGTCGGTGCGGATGCGAGCCAACAGGTCGGGCTGATAGCGATGCATGTAAACAAGGCACTTGAAGCCGTTCTTTTTTCCACTGTCGAACAGCCAGTAGATGGGACGCTTCTTATAGGTCTGGCAGTGGTCCTTAAAGAAGTCCTTCAAAAAGTAGGTGCGGATTACCTCGCGCGAGGTGCCCTTGCCGCCGAGCGCCTCGGCAATAAAGGCCAGGTTCTGCTCGAGCGTCTCCTCGCCGTACACGGTACGCACAAAGTCGATAAAGTAGCGCACGATGTCGTCGTCAAAGTACTCATCGTCGGTAATGGGCAACACGTTGTCGCTATCGGGCATAAACGTCACGTGATCGGGGACGGGCATCTTAGCCAGATAGTCATCAACCGTGGCGCCCTGATCGGCCAAGACGAGTCCGTCCACATCCAGCGAATAGCGGCCAAACATGCAACCCACGGCATAGCTTATGAGCGACGTGATCTCGTCACGCTTGGTGCGCACGTACTTGTTGCCCTTATAGCTCTCGGGAATCTCATCGACGGTATCAAAGATGCGCGCCACCGAAACGTACTTATCCTCGACCTCGATGGGCACCTCGCCCTCCATGTTGTAGATCTTGGCAAAGATTCGGTTGAGCTCCTCTTCGTTAGCGCGAAGCTGCTCAAAGCGAGCATTGACCTCGGCCTTGCGAGCTTCGTATTTTTCAGAAAGCAAGATTGGCATGAATTTCCCCCAACCCCTCAAAATCGCTGATACATCATTTTGTAAGTAATAATTCGCCGCAAAAATAACTATCGAATGCAAAACCCGATTGGAATCTTGCGGTAGTCCAAGGATCAATACAGGAAGCGGCGGCACGAATCTCAAGATGGCCTATCCATGCTTTTTGGGCTTCGATCGCACCACCAAAGTTCGGTAGCCATCTCTAGCGATATTTGGGAAATAATACCTGCCATCGATATCGATGATTTTTATCCAATCGAGAAAAGAAGACTGCGGTAGCAATATCATTGCTGTCGTTTTTCCACTCGAACCGCCGGCCTTGTCTTCTAACAACATATTTCCATTATCAAAAAAATATGTACACCCATGAGCAAGCGAATTCCTCATATGGGTCAGCAAGGTCATACCTTTTCCGCCGCCCTTTGCAACGGGTTTATTTCTATCGATTATTGAATACGGCTGTATGCACACCAGCCGCGGATTATCGATTTCAATAGGAATTTCGATGTCCTCTTTAGTATTGGGATTCTTGCCCATATAAACAAATCCATATTCTTTCAAGACTCCATCGATTCTGTCAGCCATCAACATTTCCCGCTTCTCCGCCAAAACACCGGAATGGTCGAGAAGAGTATCAAACGGCATTTCTTTTAATCCGAAATCCTTAACGGCCCTTTGCTGAGATGCAGAAGCAGCGACCGATTTGGTAACGTAAAAATCCCAAATAATAGATACTTCTTCAGGCGACCAGATTGCTGAATCCCTAATTGATTTTTTATATTTAGAAATGAGGACGGTAGACACAACAAACACCTACACCAGAGGATGATGTTTGAAATCCCAAGAGGTTTCAAACGAGTCCCAATCTATTTTCGATTCTTCTATGCATTGATTCACTATTGAGGAGACCTCCGGACAAACTCCGCGCTCATCAAGAGGCGTATTGCCTATGGCCGCCTCTCGAAAAGCAAGGGTAGGAGAAAGAAACTGATGAAAGGCATCAGATACCGAGGAATTTAAAAGACCGACGACGCAAAGAAGAACATCGTTGGACTCAGAGAAGCACATTGAGCCACAGTGCTCCGAAATAACTCCGGGATCGCAATACCTTACCGAGAGTGAGCCGGATGATATCGTTCCCCACGTCACGCCAGCCCTAAAAAAGAATTTAACACCAGCGTTATCGCATCCGGGGAATGAAGAAAGTTCCTCGCCGTCGTTCTCCCAGTTAATGACGTAGTCAAGGTTGCCAAACCACTTTCGATATAGTCCTCCCTTGTTTGCGGGAAACCATTTACATCCCGATTCTTTTGCCTGAGCGCGATCACGCAAATGTATTCCGACTTTTTCGAAAGACACCTCCCAAGCAAACCGGAGAAAGCGGTCGTTATCTCCCGTTCGAATACCTGCAGTAGGGCGAGCATAGCTGCGAAGCCCTTCGCGTATTGAAAAGGCATTGATCAGCCCGTCACTTGCCCAGTAGGCGATAGGGGTGCCGGGGATCTGCTTGAAGGTCTCGGCGTCGCGGCGGTAGAACCAGCCGCAGTCGAGGTTTTCGATCGCCTCGAGCAGCTTGAGGCGCTTCGCCTCGCTGCCGTTGATGTCGACGAGGCGAACATAGGCACCCTCGCATGCCGCGCGGCCGTTGTAGATGACGTCGGCAGTCACATTGACGACCTCACCACCGATGGCATCGAACGCGCGAGGTCCCAGATGGGCCATGGAAACGATTGCCTTGTTGTCGATAACCTTAGCGCTGTTAGCGCCGGGCGATTTTAGCCGCTAATAGTCAAACTATTTTGACCAATCCCGGTCACCGAATAATGGCCACCGTGCCTCCCCGCCGCCACTACGCTGGTGGTGCCAACACGCCGGCGTTAGGAG
>NZ_JBBNLO010000003.1:0-106792 GCF_040092405.1 Collinsella sp. CLA-ER-H2 | reverse complement strand
ACACGACGTGGTACTTGCACATCCACTTCGTGTGCGACAGGCTGTAGGCCTTCTGGGCCATACGCCACCACCGCCCTCTCGACTCGGATTCCTTGCGGCCTGAACAATCGCAAGTGTCCGGCGAGGGGGCGGCTTTGTAAAGCCGTTTGTCCCCACCCGCATAGCGGGTGGTTTCTGATGCGGCGCGCTGCGCGCCCCGCACAGGCTAAAGCCTTTAAACAAAAACCGGGGCCCGCATGATGCGGACCCCGGCTCAATACCGTGACGATATGTCAGTTACGCTCTACACGTAGAACAGGATGTCGTCGTAGGTCGGGACCGGCCAGTAGTCGGCGGCCACGATCTCCTCCATGGCATCCACGGCAGCACGCAGCGCATCCATAGCGGGAACGACCTCGTGCGCGTAGACGTTGGCCTGCTCCTGACCATCGAGGCCCTCGGCCTTCTGATGCACGGCGTCGAGCGCCTTGATGGAGTCGTTGATGGTGGTGATGCCGTTGCAAAGCTTGTTGAGCGTATTCTGCTCACACTGCATGGCGGCCTCGGCGCCGGCGGCGCGGATAGTCTCAAGGCCCTTAGCGACCTTGGTGGCATAGGCGGTAATGACCGGGCGATAGGTACGACGCGCCTCGCGAACCATCGTGGTAGCCTCGATGTTCATGAGCTTGTTGTACTTCTCGAGCTTGCAGTCGTAGCGGCACTGGGCCTCGGCCTTGGTCAGGACACCCGTCTCCTCAAAGAGCGCGATGGCCTTATCGGAAACAAAGGCGGGCAGGGCGTCGGCCGTGGTCTTGTTGTTGGCAAGGCCGCGCTTCTCGGCCTCGACGGGCCACTCGTCGGAGTAGCCATCGCCGGAAAAGAGGATGCGCTGGTGGTCGGTCAGGACCTTCTTGCAGTACTCGAGCGCGGCGTCCTGGAACTTATCCTCGGGCGTACCCTCAAGCGCGTCGGCGAAGGACTTGAGCGACTTGGCCACGGCGGCATCGAGCACCAGGTTGGAGTCGGAGACGTTCTGCTCGGAGCCGCAGGCACGGAACTCAAACTTGTTGCCGGTGAAGGCAAACGGGGAGGTGCGGTTGCGGTCGGTGTTGTCCTGCATCAGCTTGGGCAGGGTATCGGCGCCCAGGTCAAGCACGCCGCGCGTGGCATGGACGGAAGCCTTGCCATCGATGATCTTCTCGACGACCTCGGTAAGCTGGTCGCCCAGGAAGATGGACATAATCGCCGGAGGGGCCTCGTTGGCGCCCAGACGATGGTCGTTGCCGGCCGAGGCAACGGAGGCACGCAGGAGCTCCTGATAGTTATCGACAGCCTCGATCACCGCGGTGAGGAAGACGATGAACTGCAGGTTGTCGAGCGGGGTGTCACCTGGATCGAGCAGATTCTCGGACTCGGTGCCGAGCGACCAGTTGTTGTGCTTGCCCGAACCGTTGATGCCCTCGAAGGGCTTCTCGTGCAGCAGGCAGACCAAGTCGTGGCGGGAGGCAATGAGCTTCATCTTCTCCATCATGACCAGATTCTGGTCGATGGCCTCGTTGACCTCGCCATAGACCGGTGCGAGCTCATGCTGGCAGGGAGCGACCTCGTTGTGCTTGGTCTTGGCGGGAATGCCGAGCGCCCACAGCTCATCGTCCAAGTCCTTCATGTAGGCCGAGACGGTGGGGCGGATAGCGCCAAAGTAGTGCTCCTCAAGCTCCTGACCCTTGCATGGAGCAGCACCAAAGAGGGTGCGGCCGGTAATGACCAGGTCCTTGCGCTTGCGGTAGGCGTCCTTCTTGATCAGGAAGTACTCCTGCTCGTCGCCCACGGAAGGAACGACCTTCTTGGGGGTCTTACCGAACAGCGCCAAAACGCGCTTAGACTCACGCGAGAGCGCGGTCATGGAACGCAGCAGCGGGGTCTTCTTGTCCAGGGCCTCGCCCGTGTAGGAGCAGAAAGCCGTGGGGATGCACAGGACATCGTCCTTGATAAAGGCGGGGCTAGTGGGGTCCCAAGCGGTGTAGCCACGGGCCTCGAAGGTAGCACGCAGGCCGCCGTTGGGGAAGCTCGAGGCATCGGGCTCGCCCTGGATGAGGTTCTTGCCCGTAAACTTTGTAATGGCGGTGCCGTCGTGGTTGGGCTCCAGGAAGCTGTCGTGCTTCTCGGAAGTAATGCCCGAAAGCGGCTGGAACCAGTGCGCGTAGTGCGTCGCGCCCTTGGAGATGGCCCAGACCTTCATGGCATGGGCAACGGCGTTGGCCACATCCAGGTCGAGCGGCTCACCGCCCTCGAGGGTTGCAGCAAGGCGCTTCCAAATGTCCTTGGGGAGGTAGTCCTTCATGACTTCCTCAGAGAACACCATGGTCCCGAAGCGGTCAGTAAGTTCGGCCATACGGAACTCCCTTCGTATCGGCACCGCGTGAGAAGCGGTGTTGATTACTAACGAACGAGTCATAGCTTAGACTCGCCGTGTTTCCGCGACATTACCGTTATGTTGCTGTCGCGAAACCAATCAATGAGGTTACCCTATCAAGGCGGCGTTGCCACCCTCAACAGCCAATCAACTGCATAAATTGCAGACCTCTCTCCATGGTTTAAGGGTAGTCAATTTGGGATGGAGCTCTATTAACTGGTATTTTGCATCAGATACCAGTCTTTATAGTCCGTGCCTAGATTAGCCGCTCTGTTATAGAGAAAGCCGATAGCAAGGCATCTTTGATTGGTATCCTCAAATAGCGAGTGAAACTCCACCGTGACACAGTGGTGCTGTAGAATCCTTACAACACATCACACTATTACGTATCTAGAGGAGCACGATATGCGCGTCGACGAGGTTTTTAAGCAGGCAGCATCCCAGGGCACCGCACCCGTTTCGTTTGAGATGTTCCCGCCCAAGGGCGAGCTGACCCTCGACACGGCTCGCGAAGTGGCAGGCAATCTGTGCAAGCTTTCGCCGAGCTTTGTCTCGGTCACCTGCTCGGCCGGCGGCTCGGGCAACGGTGCCGCCACCGCCCCCATCGCGCATATGATTACGAGCGAATTCGACACGCCCTCGGTGGCACACCTTACCTGCGTGGGCCGCTCGCACGCCGATATCGCCGCCAAGATCGACGAGTATCGCACCGCCGGCGTGGAAAACATCCTGGCCCTGCGTGGCGATCTTCCCGCTGGCGCGACCGAGGACGACAAGCCCGCCTCGGACTACGCCTACGCCCGCGACCTTATCCCCGAGCTCGTCGACGCCGGCTTTTGCGTGGGCGCCGCAGCCTACCCCGAGGGCCACATTGCCTGTGAGGACCTCAACCTCTCGGTCGAACACCTCAAGCAAAAACAGGACGCCGGCGCGAGCTTCTTTGTGACGCAGCTCTTCTTTGATAACGAGTGCTTCTACCGGTTTCGCGAGCTTGCCGACAAGGCCGGCATCACCGTGCCCATTACCGCGGGCATCATGCCGTTTATGGGCAAGTCACAGATCAGCCGCATGGTCTTTATGTGCGGCGCGTCGCTGCCCTCCCCCGTCATCAAGATTCTCGCCAAGTACGAGAACGACCCCGAGAGCCTGCAGGCAGCCGGTGTAGATTATGCAGCCCGCCAGCTTTGCGACCTCAAGGAGCACGGCGCCGACGGCTTGCACCTGTACACTATGAACCGTCCTGCGATCGCCGCAACCATTATGGAGCGCCTAGGGTAATGGAAAAACCGCACATCGATACAGCTTTTGTCGAAGTGCCGGCCGACCTTGCGTCGCCGGCGCTTTACCGTGTCGATGCTGCGCACCATCCCCGTGTCGACCGTGCCGAGATGCTGCGGTATCTGGGTTACGGCGGCCAGCAGATTGAGCCCGAGTTGTCGCAGCGTATTGAGCTTGTCGTTGAACGTCTGGAATTGGACATTGAGCCCCGTGGCGTGCGCCGCGTGTTTGCCGTCGATGCCACGGGTGTGGACGAGCAGGGAGAACCTTGCATTCGCCTGGTCGGCACCAACGTTGAACTGCGCGGTCGCGATATCTATCGTCATCTCAAAGACGCCCGCTTTGCCGCGCTCATGGCATGCACCCTCGGCATGGACGCCGAGCGTCGCCTGCGCATCACGGGAGCCCAACATCCCCTGGAGGGCGCCGTGCTCGACGCCGCGTGCTCCGCTTACGTGGAAGCCGCCGTTGAGCAAATGGACCAGCAGGTCAAGGCTGCGGCCGCCGCACACGGACTCGCCGGCAACTGGCGCTTCAGTCCCGGCTATGGCGACTGCCCGCTCTCGGCCCAGCGCTCGATCGTCAATGCGCTCAACGCCACGCGGCTCATCGGGCTTACCGTCACACCCACCAGCCTGCTCATGCCCACCAAAAGCGTGACCGCGGTGATCGGCCTATTCGACGGCGAGGTCCACGACGCCCAGAGCCGCCCCACCTGCAATATCTGCCGCATGCGCGAACACTGCCGCTTCCGCGCCGCCCACACCACCTGCTATTCCAGCCATTAGGAGCCCCCGATGTTTACTCCGCTTATCACTCATGATTCTGACGGCACTGCATTGGCGGCACCCGTTGATGCCGCACGTCGCAACGGTGCCACGTACAAGACGCGCACGATCGACGACCTTCGCATTAAGGACGATCGCCTGCATGCGGCCATCGAGGGCACGGGGCACCTGCTGTTCGACGGCGGCATGGGCACCATGTTGCAGGCCGCTGGCATGAAGGCGGGCGCCCTGCCCGAGCTGCTCAACTTTGAGGAGCCCCAGGTTATCACTGATATCCAACGTCAATATGTCGAGGCCGGCTGTGACGTGATCACCGCCAACACCTTTGGCGCCAACGCCCACAAGCTCGACGGTGCCGCCACCGTGGCAGGCGTCTTTGCCGCGGCCGTCGCCTGTGCCCGCGAGGCCGGCGCCCGCTACGTCGCCGGCGATATCGGCCCCATCGGCGCGCTGCTTCGCCCCTTGGGCACCCTGAGCTTCGACGAGGCCTATGACCTCTTTGCCGAGGAAGTGCGCGCCGGCGTCGATGCGGGCGTGGACCTCTTTATTATCGAAACCATGACCGACCTGGCCGAGATCAAGGCGGCGGTCCTCGCCTGCCGCGAGAACTCCGACCTGCCCGTCTTTGCCACCATGACCTTTGAGGAAGACGGCCGTACCTTCCTGGGCACGAGTCCCGAGGTCGCCGCCATCACGCTCGACGCCATCGGTGCCGACGTTTTGGGCATCAACTGCAGCCAAGGACCGGCCGAGCTCCGAGGACTCGCCGCACGTATGCTCACCGTTACCGACAAGCCCGTTATGGTGCAGGCCAATGCAGGACTCCCCCATGTGGACGACGACGGCAACACCGTCTTTGATATCCAGGCCCCCGAATACGCCGAGGCCGTCGCCGGCATGATCGCCGACGGCGTGAGCGTCGTGGGCGGCTGCTGCGGCACCACGCCGGCGCACATGGCGGCCTTGCGCACGCTTATCGACAACCACACGCCCAGCCCGCGCCGCCGCAAGCCCAGCATGTCGGTCACGAGCGCCCAAACGGTCGTGGACCTTCCCTGCGACGGCCACAAGATCGCCGTCATCGGCGAGCGCATCAACCCCACCGGCAAAAAGCGCCTGCAGCAGGCCCTGCGCGACGGCGACCTGGACTACGTCGTGAGCCAGGGTATCAGCCAGCAGGAACAGGGCGCCGACATCCTGGACGTTAACGTAGGCCTGCCCGAGATCGACGAGGTCAAGATCATCCAACAGGCCACCGAGCAGCTCCAGGGCTCCACGCTGCTGCCGCTGCAGATCGACTCCACCGACCCCGCAGCCGTCGAGGCCGCCGTGCGCCGCTACGCCGGCAAGCCCATCATCAACTCGGTCAATGGCAAGCAGCAGATCATGGATGAGATCTTTCCGCTGGTCGCCCACTACGGCACCAACGTTGTCGGACTTACGCTCGACGAAGGCGGCATCCCCGATACCGCCGAGGCCCGCTTTGCCATCGCCGAGCGCATCGTGGCCGAGGCTGCCCGCTACGGCATCGGACCGGACCGCATCCTCATCGACTGCCTGGTCATGACCGCCTCGACCAATCAACGCCAGGCCGAGCAGATCCTGCGCGCCATGTCCCTGTGTAAGGAGCGTCTGGGCGTCAAATGCGCGCTCGGCGTGTCGAACATCAGCTTTGGCCTGCCTGCCCGCCCGCTGCTGGGTTCGGTCTTTTTGGCCGCCGCCTTTGGCGCGGGCCTGGACGCCCCCATCATGAACCCGGGTTCCAAGCGCTTTATGGACACCGTCTACAGCTATCGTGTGTTGAGCGTTGAGGACGAGGGCTCGACCGGATACATCGAGCGCTACGCCGGTTGGACCGATCCGTACAAGATCGCCGCCAACCCGGCAGCGGCTCAGGCCGCATCGAGTGATGCCGCGCCCGCTGCTGGCACCGCCGGCACCGACGGCAACGACGACCCGATTCGTCGCATGGTCGTCTCGGGCCGCAAAGGCGAGATCGCTGCCGAGACCGAGCGTCTGCTGGCAGACCACGACGCCATGGACCTCATCAACAATCACTTTATCCCCGCCCTCGACGAGGTTGGCGTCCTCTTTGACCAGGGCAAGTTCTTCTTGCCGCAGCTCATGGCCTCGGCCGAGGCCGCACGCGTGGGCTTCGACACCATCAAACGCCTGATGCCCGCCGGCGAGATTGCCGACAAGGGCAAGATCTGCGTGGCCACCGTCAAGGGCGACATCCACGATATTGGCAAGAACATCGTCAAGATGCTGCTCGATAACTACGGCTACACCGTCTTTGACCTAGGCCGCGACGTCGACCCGCAAGAGGTGCTCAAGACCGTCAAGGAGCGTGACATTAAGCTCGTCGGCCTCTCGGCGCTTATGACCACCACGGTCGTCGCCATGGAGGAGACCATCAAGTTGCTCCATGCCGAGGTGCCGGGCGTCAAGATCATCGTGGGCGGCGCCGTACTCACCCCCGAATACGCCAAGCAGATCGGCGCGGACTACTACGCCAAGGACGCCGCCGAAAGCGCTCGCATCGCCGAAGAGGTCTTTGGGCAGTAACACAACGGAAACAACCGAGCACCAAAACGTGCCACATGCGCCACTTGGCACGTGCGGCACGTTAGAATAGATAAGACTATGCTCGTTTTGGCAGATAGGAGCGCAAGGATGGCGATCACGCCCGCAGAAATCGCGGAAACCCGCGGCATGGTTGAGGAGCAGAACCTCGACATCAGGACCATCACCATGGGTGTTTCGCTCATGGGTTGCGGTGACGAGAACCTCGACCGCATGTGCACGAAGATCTACGACCACGTGACGCACACGGCTGAGCATCTGGTCGAGACCGCCGAGAACCTCGAGCGCGAGTACGGTATCCCCATCGTCAACAAGCGCGTTTCCGTCACCCCGGTGGCGCAGATCGCCGCGTGCTGCAAGGATGAGGACCTCACCCCCATCGCGCACGCCCTCGACCGCGCGGCCGAGACGCTCGGCATCGACTACCTGGGCGGCTTCTCCGCGCTCGTCCAGAAGGGCATCGGCGACGCCGACCGTCGCGTTATCCAGTCCATTCCGCAGGCGCTCGCCACCACGAGCCGCGTCTGCTCCAGCGTCAACGTCGCCAGCCTGCGCGCCGGTATCAACATGGACGCCGTGCTTATGGCCGCCCAGACCATCATCGATGCCGCTAAACTCACGGCCGACCAGGACTCCGTCGGCGCTTCCAAATTTGTCTGCTTTGCCAATATGGTCGAGGACTCCCCGTTTATGGCGGGCGCCGTCCACGGCGGTGGCGAGGCCGACGCCGTCATCAACGTAGGCGTCTCGGGTCCCGGTGTTATGGCTGCAGCCCTGGAGACGCTGCCCGATTCCGCATCGATGATGGAAGTCGCCGAGAAGATCAAGCAGACCGCCTTTAAGATCACCCGTGCCGGCGAGCTCATGAGCCGCGAGGCCGCCCATCGCCTGGGTGTCGAGAAGGGCATTGTCGACCTGTCGCTGGCACCTACGCCTGCCATTGGCGACTCCGTCGCGCGCATCCTCGAGATCATCGGTGTGGGCACCTGCGGTGGCCCTGGCACGACCTGCGCGCTCGCCATGCTCAACGATGCCGTCAAGAAGGGCGGCGTCATGGCCAGCTCCAGCGTGGGCGGTCTCTCCGGCGCCTTTATCCCCGTGTCCGAGGATGCCGGCATGATCGCCGCCGTCGAGGCCGGTGCACTTTCGCTCGAGAAGCTCGAGGCCATGACCTGCGTGTGCTCCGTTGGCCTGGACATGATCGCCATCCCCGGTGACACCCCGGTCGAGACCATCGCCGGCATCATCGCCGACGAGATGGCCATCGGCGTCATCAATAACAAGACCACGGCCGTCCGCGTGATCCCCGCCATCGGCAAGGGTGTGGGCGACTGCGTCGAGTACGGCGGCCTGTTCGGGCGTGCGCCCATCATGCCGGTGAACCCCAACGCCGGCACCGTGCTTGCCCACCGCGGTGGACGCTTCCCGGCGCCGCTGAACTCGCTGAAGAACTAGCTGAGGGGTTCGGGCGAGGAGCCCCGGGGAGGGCAAATATATAAGGTCGCCTGCTCGGACAGTCCTGACTCGCACGGAGAGCACATTAAGTGCTCTCCGGCTCGTGCGGAACTCGCGATCGACCTTATATATTTGCCCTCCCCGGGGCTCCCGCACAACGGGACCTCAGTCGGGTTCTATCCCGATTGCAGTTGCTTCGCTCCTGCACCACTTGGCTGGTGCGGCGGTTTGGCGTTGGAACGGTTCTTTTTCTGATATATGCTGGTTGCGGCTCTTCTTTTGGGAGGAGTCGCTTTTTTGTTGCTAGGAGGTTGGCCCGTGGTTGATGGGGATGCTCGCTCTGAGCTTCTTTCTGCTGATTGGAATGGCGAGTGGATGCGTCTGCAAGCTGATCGGCGGCGGGCTGATGATTCTTTTGAGTGGGATAAGCGGGCTCGGCATTTTCGGCCGCTTGAGACTGCTCCGTATGCCCGGGATTTTATAAAGCTGTTGGCGTTAAAGCCTGGTGAATCCGTGCTGGATATGGGGTGTGGGGCTGGGTCGATTGCTATTCCGCTTGCTCAGGCTAGTCATCCTGTGATTGCGGCTGACTTTTCCCCTGCCATGTTGGGGACGCTTGATGCCGGCATTGAGTACTACGGGCTCGAGGGGCGCATAACGCCGCTTGAGCTTGCTTGGGATGATGATTGGGATTTGGTTGGACCGGTCACGAAAGCGGTAGATGTTGCCTTTGCCAGTCGCTCTGTCACCACGACCAACCTAAAAGGCGCACTTGCCAAGCTTGACCGTACGGCTCGTCGGCGTTGTGCCGTCACGATGGTCGCCAACTCCAGCCCGCGCTATGATCTGCACTTGATGAACGCCATCGGCGCCTCCGTTACCTGCAGCAATGGCTTTGTGTATGCCTTTAACATTCTCATTCAAATGGGTGCCCTGCCGCAGGTTACGTACTTTGAATCACCTCGTCGCGATACCTTCGATAGCCTTGAGGCAGGCGTAGCAGATTTTTCCCGTATGCTCGAGCATGGTAACGAAGATAAGATCGACCGCCTGCGCGACTACATCGCTCAACACATGATTGAGAACCCCCATGCCGGTGAGCCGGGCTCCAAGGGCGTGCCGCAGGGGCGCTATATGCTCGATCATGTCCGCAAGGTTCGTTGGGCGTTTATTGCATGGGAGCCGGTCTCTGCGCCCAGCTCATAGCCTGTTCGCAGCCCGCACCGCCCACTCGCTCGGCATCCGCATTCTTTTTGAACTGGGAAAACGCGCTCCACACCACGCCGTTCCTGCGCTATCGTGGGACAGCTCACGTAGATTAAGGCCCCGTCGCGGGGCGCCCCATACATAGAAAGCGAGAATCCATGGCACTGACAGGAGCCCAGGTCAAGCAGCTTCGCAGCATGGCCCATCACCTCAACCCCGCCATCATCATCGGCAAGTCCGACGTCAACGAGGGCACCGTCGAGCAGACGGTCGCCTACCTGGAGAAGCACGAGCTCGTTAAGTGCTCCGTGCTCGATGGCTCCAGCCTTTCCGCCCGCGAGGCCGCCGAAGAGCTCGCTGAGCGCTGCCACGCCGAGGTCGTCCAGGTCATCGGCCGCAAGTTCTCGCTGTATCGCGAGTCCTCGCGCAAGGACATCGAGAAGATCAAGCTCGTCTAAGAGCCAATGATCCGGCGAGCCAACACATAGCAAGTTTACGGGTGCCCAAGTACTTCGGGCGCCCGTTTTTTTATCGCTCGACCAGCACGCGATTGAGCCGCCCCTCCACCAAACGCTCGTATAGACGCCGCGTCTCGGGCTCGGGCACGCCATTGACCTGCTCCCTCAGATGATGCATATGCCCGCTGTACAGCTCGACGATATCGCGCCGTCGCCCCGCCGCACTGTAGACGCGCATGGCGCAGCGCACCATATCCTCACGCGCCGTTTCCTGCCGAAGCCCCGACTCCGCCAGCCAAATCGCCGACTGCAGATCGTTTTCTTCTAGAGCGGCATTTGCTCCCTTAATCATGCAATCGATGTACTTTGACTGCATAATGCGCCGCATGCGCAAAAAGTAGGTGGGATTACAGCCATTGGGAACATACAACGGTCCGGCATAAAGCTGCTCAATCTTAAGGCACAACTCGACCAGATGGGGCCCGCGCGCACCCGTGCGATTTCCCAAAACCTCGCGGCTTATCTGGTCAAACAGCCGTACATCGGTCTTGACGTAGTCGCCGTTGAGCCCAATGCATTCATTCTGGATGAGCACACACGACTTGCCATCCGGCGTCGGTCCCAAAGCCGACCGCAAGCGCGATATCGTCGAGTACAGGTTGTTGCGGGCGCTATTAAACTCGGCATGGGGCCACAGCTCCATGGCCAGCGTCTCACGATCGACGAGCGCATCCATGCCCAGCGCAAGCCGCTCGGCAAGTGTCGCCGCCTTCTTGCGGCGCCACATTTTGTCCGTGATGGGAAACCCGTCGCGCTCGGCGCGAAACGCACCAAACATGCGAATCTCGATATGGTCGATGGTATCAACGGCTTCAACCTCGCCGGCCTGGAATAGGCGCTCGCCCTCCCCTTCCAAATCGTCGCGCAGCGAGTACCGCGACAGCTCGCGCACGGGAAGCTTCTTGCGTATCCTGGCCGCCGGCTCGCCCAGACAATGCATGGCAAGGCGCGCAAAGAGCCGATACGATGGCTCTAGAATCCCCGCACGATTCATGGACATCCAGGCCGCAAGATCGCTGTCTCGGCCCGCACAGGCCAAATGCAGCGCCACCATCCAGGCTTCTGCGCCACCAACCTGCGTCTGGCTTATATCGAGTAGTTCCGCTTCCTCGCGCACCGAAACCATCGAGGTGTTACGCAGATATGCCGCGCGTTCCAGCAGCAATGCGTTATCGCGCATGTACGCAATCGACTCCTCGGCAAGTTTGAGCACTTGGACCGCACGGAACTTTGCATTAACCGGCCGTCCCTCTGCCAGCGACTGCCAACCTTCTAGCAACAGGCCAAACAGCTGAATCTGGTTGTCGCGCATGCGCACGGCAAAACGATCGAGCTCGTTGAACGCCGCATCGTCGGTTACCGGCAAGCCGGAAAGGAGCCGCCGTGCCGCCAACACCATGCGCACCCAGATAGCCATCGCCTTAAGCCCACGTACGTCGAGCGCCTCCCGCACCACCGTCATCTCGTCGTCGCGCTCGTCGGTTCCCGCAAACGATCCATCAAAGAGCTCCACCAGCATGCTATCGGCCCGTATAACAATCCCCGCGATGTCGAGCTCGCAATCGTAGGCCTTGCTCGTTTTGAGCTGCTGTAGAACGCCGCCGTCATCTCCCCGCTCGGTCAGGCACCGCTTGACCTCGATATGCGCAGACAACATATCGAGTGCGGTATGGGATGTCTCAATTTCTGGCACGGCCAGGTTCGTAGGAAGCCCAAGCCCGTTGTCCCCATAGCAAACAGCCGTCAGTGTCTGGGCCACCCTCCATGAAACAGGGTCTATTTCGCAGGCCGCCCGTTCGCCCCCGCGTTCGACGACCGATGCCATATAGCGGGCGAGCTTTGTATTGGACACGCTGACCGCTGCCAGATATACGCCAAGCGCCTCGGCAGGCGTTGGCTCTGGAGCCGGATCGTCGGCATCGATCGTGCCCAGCGCTGCTCGGCAGATATCGGCCCCGTGCCCCGTCAGAGCAAGATCGACCCCATACTGTCCAGCAAGTTCAAGGACCGCTTCACGGTCCAAAAAGGCGTCTGCCAGGCCCATCGCCGCATCGCATCGGCCCGCCTTAAGCAAAATCCGGGCCGCCCTCGGAACAAGTTCGGGGCGAACCTCGGCCACCAACTTACGCAAGCGCAAGCGTCCGTTATCCTCCGTGCCCAGACACGTAAAACTCCGCTCGGCGGGATCCAAGCCAAAGATCGGGTAGTCACGTACAAAGTAGGACTGGTCGACCATCGACAGCCTCACCCCGCAAGCCTCGAGTTCTGCGATATTGCCCTCGCCCATCAAAACCATGAGACATGCCACGCAAAACAGCGCATTATTGTCGAGCGAAGCCAGATCGGCAAGTGCCGCGCCATATACGTTGACAATCTCGTTTTCGAGCAGGCCGGCTACGTCGCCTTGGCCATACAGACCCGTCTGCAATGCCGAAACGAGCTCGGGCACGCCCTGCGTGAGCTGATAGAAGTCGAGCGATGTGCTGATCGAAAACGCCGATGCCCACGCCGAATACTCATAGGCATGCACCTTGAGCATCTGCGCATTGATCTTGACCGAATCGCCCAGCCCATGAATCAGCTGACGATTTGAAGGACGACAGGAGATAAAGACCCCTACCCCCATAGCGCGCAGGCCGCGAATCCTGTCGATGAGGTCTTCGGTATCGTGCTGATCGAGGTTTGGCACATTATCAATCGCGATAAGGGAGTGCGGTTTGTCTTTGAGTTCTTCGGTAACCACCTCGAGCTGCATAAACACCTCGCGCCCAATGGCGCGATCGGCCTCGATAATCCGCACGGGGCCTCGCGTCGGGTCGCATTTAACCTCATGGGTGTACTGCAGCAGCACCGAGGTCTTCCCAAACCCGTCGGGCGCATAAAGAACCACGATGCCGGCCTTTCGGCCCTTGGCGATAAGCTCATTCATCAAGCGTTCGCGTCGCACCATATAGCCTCCGCCCAGCGGCATCAGCTCGAGCTCGTCTATACTGCTTAAATCGTTTACCATGCCCGCTCCTCAACTCGACCGTATGGACACTGTAGCCGCAAGACCATACAAGCCGCGCTATGAATAGAGCGACCTTGTGTTTTAGGTTGTCTTTTGGTACGCAAGCGGCAAGTTTTTGTACAGCGAGGGCCGATTGTTATTAATCCCCCGACTAATCGGCCTTTAAGCAGGTAAATGAGCTTGTCAGCTTGTCCCATCTAAGCGGCAGTGTAACGCAGATGAACAAGGTTCAGCTATGTCATTCAACTCGCCTAGCACCCGCTACCGTCTACGACCTTCTAGTGGCATTTTTGCATAGAATCTGGTATAGAATGAATCAAGCTGTTAGACATCCGGCATTCGTCAGGCTTGCGGCAAGTTTTTGGTCAAGTGGGCAAAAAGGGATAGCAAAAAGGCCCCCGCAAAGCGGAGGCCTTAGGCAAGGCTATGTCGAACTGCAGGATTCGCGCTACTCGCAGAGCGAAAGGGCGGCCTCGTCGGCAACGACAACGCAATTGGTGTGCAGCTGCAGGATCGAAGCCGGGCACTCGGGCGTAACCGGACCATAGCACATGTCATGCACGGCCTGAGCCTTGGCCTCGCCGTTGGCGACGACCAGGATCATGCGGGCATACATGATGGTCTGGGTACCCATGGTGTAGGCCTGACGGGGAACATCGTCGATGCTGTCGAACAGGCGGCTGTTGGCCTGAATGGTGCTCTCGGTGAGGTCGACGCAGTGCGTACCCTTGGAGAAGTGGTCATCGGGCTCGTTGAAGCCGATGTGGCCGTTGTTGCCGATGCCGAGCAGCTGCAGATCCGGGTAACCGGCGTCGGCGACGATCTTGTCGTACTCAGAGCAAGCAGCGGCGGCATCGGGGTTGGAACCATCGGGCACATGTGTGTTGTTCAGGTCGATGTTGATGTGATCGAAGAAGTTCTCACGCATGAAGTAGTGATAGCTCTGGGGATCGTCGTGCGAAAGGCCGCGATACTCGTCCAGGTTGTAGGTGCTGACCTCGGCAAAGTCGACGTCGCCCTTCTTGTACCAAGCGGCGAGCTGCTTGTAGGCACCGATCGGGGTGGAGCCGGTGGCAAGGCCCAGCACACAGTCGGGCTTGAGGATAACCTGGGCCGAGATGATATTAGCGGCCTTGCGGCTCATATCCTCGTAGTCTTTAGCTTTAATGATCTTCATTACGCGTCCTTTCTCGTACAAGAGAGGCAAGGCTCCCTTACAAGCACTTGCCCGCGGCCCGCGTCGGCCGCAACCAACGTGTGCGGCCACCAGGGCGAGGTCGCGTAATGTATGTGTCTCGTGTCTAACCGCGTCGAGGCCCCTGCCCGTCCACGGTGACCCAAAGCTGTTTAGCCTCGGACAAATCCCATCTTGCCACGGAGGGCGTCCTCTTTCAAGGGCACCCTCCGTAAACGTGTTTGAATTGTAGGCTAATGGCCACGTGCACTTGCTAGCGCTCGCGAGCAACGATGAGTTGGTCCATCTCTTCGACATGCACACCAACGGAGCCCTTGATACTCGAGAACTCAACGGAGTTGCACACCAAGATGGGAACCGTCACATCGTAGCCCTCGGCAGCAATTGCCTCGCGATCGAACTCGATGAGCACATCACCCTTATGGACGATGTCACCCACTTGCGCATGTACGGTAAAGTGCTTGCCCTCGAGCTGAACAGTGTCCAAGCCAACGTGGATGAGCACGTCCAAGCCATCGACCGTGTTAAGCGCAACGGCGTGTCCCGTGGGAAAAATAGCCTCGACCTTGGCATCAGCCGGTGCAATCACACGCGTTCCGGTGGGCCGAATCGCCACGCCCTGGCCCAAAAGTCCGGTGGCAAACGTCTGGTCGTTTACCTCGGAAAGCGGAATGACATCGCCCGAGATGGGAGCATCCAGCGTAAGGACTCGACCACGCATACCAAAAGACCTTAGGACTTTAGTGAACATGCTCCCCCTCGGACATACCAATCAATCAAAATAACCTTAACAGTTTACCACTTGGCAACGGTTTTTGACCATTAGGGAAGTTCGCGCTTGACAACCTCGACGATGTCGTCAACAACGCGCTGGGTCAACTCGTGCGTCTCGGCCTCGGCCATCACACGGACCAGCGGCTCGGTACCGCTCGGGCGCACCAGAATGCGGCCGCGGCCATCAAGCTCCTTCTCGGCAGCAGCGACGGCATCCCAGATGGGCTGACAATCGTCCAAGCCGGCCTTGTTGTCGGAATGCACGTTGACGAGCACCTGCGGGTACTTCTTCATAATGCCGGAAAGATCGGTGAGGGTACGACCGGTGCGCTTGAGCACGGCCAGCAGCTGCAGAGCCGTCACCAGGCCGTCACCGGTGGTGTTGTGCTCCAGGAAGATGATGTGGCCGGACTGTTCGCCGCCGATGACGGCGCCGTCCGCGAGCATGCGCTCCAGAACGTAGCGGTCGCCCACGGCGGTCTGAACCATCTCGAAGCCCTGCTCCTTCATAGCGATGGAGAAGCCCAGGTTGCACATGACGGTCGAGACGATCTCGGAGTTGGCGAGCTTGCCGCGAGCGGCGAGGTCAGAACCGCAGATAGCCAGGATGTAGTCACCGTCGATCTCATTGCCCTCGCTGTCCACGAACAGTACGCGGTCGGCGTCGCCGTCGTGGGCCAGGCCGATGTCGGCATGGGTGCGCAGCACGAGCTCGCGCAGGGGCTCGAGGTGCGTAGAGCCGCACTCGACGTTGATGTCGGTGCCGCAGTAATCGGTGTTGATGGCATGGACCGTGGCACCCAGGCGCTGCAGCGCGGCGGGCGTAGTCTGGCAGGAAGCACCGTGACCGCAGTCGACGGCAACGACCAGGCCGTCGAGCCTCAGGCCATCAAGCGTATCGATGGCGTGGTCGACGTATGCCTTGCGAGCGTCCTTCATCTTGATGATGTGGCCCACGCCGGCACCGGTCGGCAGCGTGTCGGCAGCCATGGCTTCCTCGGACATGACCCAGGCGCTGATCTCTTCCTCGACAGCATCGGGAAGCTTCATGCCCTTGCGGCTAAAGAACTTGATGCCGTTGAACTCCGGCGGATTATGCGAAGCGGAGATGACGATGCCGCCATCGAGCTCGTTTTGGACGGTGAGCAGCGCCACGGCCGGCGTAGGAATGACGCCGCAGCAGTGCGGGCGGCCGCCCTCGGCCATAATGCCGGCGGTCAGAGCGCTCTCGAGCATAGTGCCCGAAAGGCGCGTGTCACGGCCGATGCAGATGTCCGGACCAAGAAACTTGGTCGCCGCGCGGCCCAGGCGAAACGCGAGGTCGCACGAAAGATCGGCGTTGGCGACGCCACGAACGCCGTCGGTACCGAAGATGTTCTGGGGCATAGGATCGCTCCTTCCCTAGCAGGCGATATGCAACCGCCCGCCCTAGTCGAAAAAAAGAAAAGCGGGACCCGCCGAGGAATCGGCAGGCCCCGCTTGTACATTGTATCTCGAAAGGAGATAAAACCTTAGCGCTTGGAGAACTGGGGAGCGCGGCGGGCCTTCTTGAGGCCGTACTTCTTGCGCTCGACCACGCGAGCATCGCGCGTAAGGAAACCGGCCTTCTTGAGGTCAGCACGGTAGTCGCCAGCGTTCAGAAGAGCGCGAGCGATGCCCAGGCGCAGAGCGCCGGACTGACCGGAGATGCCGCCGCCATCGCACAGAGCGATAACGTCGAACTGACCGGCGGTGTCGGTCACCTTGAAGGGAGCAAGGGCGTTCTCAACAAGCTGATGACGGCCGAAATACTGCTCGGCGTCACGCTTGTTGATGGTCACCTTGCCGGTGCCGGGGACGAGACGGACGCGGGCGACGGCGTTCTTACGACGGCCGGTACCCTGGTAGACAACGGTGTTCTCAGCCATCTTTAAGCCTCCAGCTCAATCTTCGTGGGGTTCTGGGCAGCATGCGGATGCTCGGCACCAGCGTAGACCTTAAGCTTGGTCATCTGGGCACGGCCGAGGGTGGTCTTGGGCAGCATACCGCGAACGGCGCGCTCAATGACCTTCTCCGGGTGCTTCTCCATAGCCTGGCGGAAGCTCTCAGCCTTGAGGCCGCCGTTGTAGCCGCTGTGGCGATAATAGGTCTTCGTGTCGGCCTTGTTACCGGTAAGCTGGACCTTATCGGCGTTGATGACGACAACGAAGTCGCCGCAGTCGCTGTTGGGCGTGAACTGGGGCTTGTTCTTACCGCGCAGGATCATTGCGATCTGGGTGGCAAGACGGCCCAGGACAGCACCATCGGCGTCGACGAGAACCCAGTTGCGCTGGACCTCGCCCTGCTTGGCGTAGTGAGTCGATTTCGAAATCACTTAGACTCCTCCATGTACAGTACGTGTTGTTACAGAGATTCACGGGGCTCTGCAAGTAACCCGTCCATATTACCCCGCTCGCCGTACGAGTCAACAGGTATTTTGTCTCCGACCAGAGTTTCTGCACATGTCATCCACGAGCCGTGATTTTCCAGCTCTTTAGCTGTTGTCATTTTTGAGGGTTCGCCGTCGCTAGCGCTCAACGAACTCTTGGATTTCCGCGAGCAGGCGCTTTGCCTCCTGGCGGCCCTGGATATACAGGTCCAAAAGCTTTGCCGAATCGTGCTCGACATGGCCGACCTCGACCGGCTTTTGCGGAGCAACGACCAGCGCACGGCCCTCGCGCTCATACTTCCACAGATGCATGCGCTGGATGTTATAACGGTCGTGGCGCGTCTCGATAGCCTCGAGCAGATAGGGGTAGTCGGCATAACGCGCACGCGCGGCCGGCAAAAACTCGTAGGGCTTTTTCTCGTACGAGCGGTCCTGCGTGACGATGACGACCGCGCGATCGAAGCCCGCCTCTTCGAGCACATGCTCGATAGGAACCGAATCGGCCACGCCGCCATCGACGTATTTGTGCCCGTCAATCTCGACCGACGGCGTCACCAGCGGCAACGAGGTCGATGCGCGCACAGCGTCGAGATCGAGCACGGCGCTTTTGACCGGCAGGTAGGCAGCGGTTCCAAAGAGCATGTCCGTCGCGACAGCGTACATCTCGATGGGGCTCGCGTCGAACGTCTCGTTGTCAAAGGGATCCAGGCGGTCCTGGACATCATTGAAGATAAAGTCGTAACCCACAATAGAGCCCGTGGACGCAAACGATGCGGCGCCCATGAAGCGGCTGTCGTTGCAGAAAGCCAGGTTGATGCGGTTGGCACGACCGATCTGGTGCGACTTGTAGTTCACGCCGTTGAGGGCGCCGGCCGATACACCGTAGACAGCCGGAATCTCGACGCCAGCCTCCATGAGAACGTCGAGCACGCCTGCGGTAAATTGCCCGCGGAAGCTGCCGCCCTCCAAAACGAGCGCGACCTTGCCGGCGTTCTTTGCCTTATCTTCTGCAGTCATATTGACCTCCTGCGATTGCGTTTTGGCCTTCTTCTACCCAGTTTTGGGATGGAGAGCGCATGGGTTTTGGAGTTGAGGAGGGCGGGGCGGTCGGCGGGAAAGCGTGTCCCGTTCTCAGAGCAAATTCCGGGTCGCATTTTCCGCTGAGCCCGTCATCAGGAAAATGAATCCCATTTCGAGCTTAGATTCCGGGATGCGCTTTCCGCTTGAGCTGCCATTGGGAAAGCATGTCCCACTCTACGGCTCGATTCCGGGATGCGGTTTCCGCTTGAGGCATCATCCGGAAACTACGTCCCAGTCTGAGCGCGGATTCCGGGATGCGCTTTCCGCCTGGGCTGCCATCGGGAAAGCGCGTCCCGGCCTGCGTTGACGCGGCGTTTTCTTTACGCCCGCGCCCTGCATAGAGTTCGATTCTCCGCGGATGAAGGAGATCTGTCGGCGCGAGGCACAGCCAGCAGAAATGCTGTCGGCATCGCATCTATATCTGGCTGAAGCATTGCGCGGAGAATCCGCGTATTTGCTTCGCAAATCCGCACCGGCTTCGGCCGCCTGCCGGCGCCCTCGCCCGCTCGCTACAAACGCTCACGCGTTTTCTTTACGCCCGCGCCCTGCACAGAGTTCGATTCTCCGCGGTACGGACTAGAAATAAAAAGACAGGTAGATACGAATATCTACCTGTCTGTTACTTATGGTGGAGGCGCGGAGAATCGAACTCCGGTCCACGAAAGCCCCCTGATTGGCATCTCCAAGCTCAGTCGCTGGTTTAGTCTCGGACGCTTTGTGCGCAGCGACACGCTCGCGGCGTCCTAACCGGTTCGGTCTTAGCCTGCGCCATACCGATTACGTGCGCAGGAGCATTCCCCTAAAATGACGTCGCGCCGGTGTCGGGGAAATCACCGGGTTGACGCGCCGCTATAAACTAAGCAGCGAGAGCCATAGGCTCAAAAGAAGAGTTGTTGTCAATTCAATTTGACGGTACCCCTGTTTAACGAGGCGAGGAGACCTCGGCTTACTTCCTCTCTCAGAGCTATCGTGTCGAAACCAGTCGCCCCCGAATGTCGGGAAAGTCTGGATGGTATCGGGCACGAATACCCAACACCCGTCGACTTTTCAAGGAACATGCAGGGCGAGCCCCGCTTGTGGAGTGTTATCTTACCACGTTCTGAAAGCGGACAGCTGTTCTATGCACGAGCTGTGAAGACCCCAATGTGCGCCGCACTTCGCACTTTTGCTACTGATCGCGTCACGTATATTTTCGCCAAGCAAAATTGACCCGTCGAAAGGACCGTTATGGATACCAAGCAGCAACTCGTCAATGCCCTCGCAGGCCTGGGCTCAACCATTACCGAAGCTATGGATGTCATCGAAGGCTTTGTCCCCTGCGGACATCCCGCCCTCACGGTATCGAACGCACTCGTCGCGCTGGACGCTGACGATGATGCAGCTCTCACCCAGCAGCTTGAGACCGTCGAGGGCTTTATCGACCACGTGAGTGAGAACCGCGGCGTGGCCGCCTACCACGGCATCGAGGTCAAGCTCGCGGGTCCCAAAGCCGATCTGCTCGCAGCAATCCGCGAGGCAGGCGCCCTTATGCAGACCGCAGGCGTCAAGAACACCCAGGTCAACGAGTGGGTCTACCGCAGTCTGGCAGCACTAAACGATTCCGACGAAAAGGCAGCCGAGCAGCTCGCAGAAAGTCCCGCCATTAAGGCCGAGCTTTTGTAAATTGCAAACGCGGGTCCCTTGGCGCATCGTCGTCCAAGAGGCCCGCAAACAGTTCGCGTTAACCGATAGCCGCGCCGCCGCGTTCGGCCAGCGCGAGAATCGGCATCATTTGGCGCGGAGTCTTTGCTGCAAGATCGGCATGTTCGAGCAGCTTTCGATCGTTGGTCACCAAGTAATCGACCTGCGCGCGCTTGCACGCGGCGAGCACCAAGTTGTCCTCGTAATCGCGATGAAGCGCTAAGTATTTGTCGGCCAGCCAAAGGTCCGACGCATCTGCACCCACGGCCTTGGCGTTTTCGGTCATGTTCCGAACAAACGCCAACGCCGCATCGCCAATTGCACGAGCAGATGCCTCGTCGAGCGCTCCCCCGCTGGCAAGAACGCTACGCTTCAGCTCGTGTTGGACAACGTACAGCACATCCTTAGCGATATGCACCGGGAAGAACAGCAACGCCCCCGTCTCCGTCGCCTGCCCAATAAACGCACGCGCGGCAAGCGACTCGGCATGGTCGGCGCAAAACGAATCGACCCATACGTTGGCGTCTACCATGATCTTGAGAGGCGCCCCGCTCACAGGATCATCCCCTTTTGGCGATAGCGCTCGTCCATGGCTTCGGAATAGATTGTGTCCCAATCGCGATCGTCGGATACAGGCGACGCAGCGATGCCCATATCTGCATAAAGCCGGTCTGCCGCTGCCCACGACGCGGCGAACGGAGTATCGGGCGCGACGGTCTGCTGCCGGTCGTCGACGGCCGCAAGCACTTCCTCGCACTGCCCGCCACCCTGCGCGACCTTGGCCACCACCTTTTTGATGAGCTCGGGCAGTGATCTGCCCGAAAGCTGCAGTGCTTCCTCGGCACGGTTCTTGACCTGGCGATCCACGCGAACGTTCACCTGCGCCATGCCACTAACGGCACCCACGTCGAACCCCTCTCTTCAATTGCTAGCTTTGCTAGCAACACTATATAGAGAAGCTAGCAAATGGTCAAATGCAAAAGGTCTGCGCCCAGACAGCATCGGTGCCGTCTGGGCGCAGACCAGATAACGTGGGCGAACACGCCTGCTAGCGCAGATATGCCTTCGCGTTGCCCAGGCTGTAGGCGATCGTTGAGCCGTTGTGCAGCAGTGACGACGTCTGCGGAGTGATCATGCCGGTAATACCCAATGCCAACAGCGCCGAGTTGGTGAGCATCACCTTGGAATACGAACTCGTCAGACGGTCGATAAGCCCCTGACTCATGCGGCGCAGGCGCACGATCGCGGCCAGATCCGTATCGGTCAGGATGATATCGGCGACCTCCTTGGCAATGTCGCTTCCACCGCCCATGGCCAGACCCACATCGGCCAGGCCCAACGCCGGTGAGTCGTTGACGCCGTCGCCCACCATGGCAACGTGGCGCCCCTCGCTCTTAATGCGCTCCACATACGCGTACTTGTCCTCGGGCAGCAGCTCGGCCTTAAACTCGTCGACTCCCGCCTCGCGCGCAATACGTGCGGCCGTGCGCTCCGAATCGCCCGTGAGCATGACCACGTGCTTAACGCCCAACGCGTGCAAGTCGGCGATGGCCTCGCGCACTCCGGGCTTGAGCGGATCCTCGATGCCGAGCACGCCCACGACCGTGCCGTCGACCGCCAGGTACAGCGGCGACAAACCCTGCATCTGGGACTCGATGCGCTCCTTGATGTCGGATTCGAGCTGCGCGCCCTCATCCTCAAATACAAAGTGCGCGGAACCGATGATGGCGCGGCGCCCTTCGATGGACGAGGCAATGCCGTGCGCCACGATGTACTCGACGGCGGCGTGGCGCTCGCGATGCTCGAGCCCGCGCTCACGTGCCGCATTGACCACAGCGCGCGCCACCGGATGCGGAAAATGCTCCTCCAGGCAAGCGGAAAGGCGCAGGACCTCGTCCTCGCTCCAGCCATCGGTGGTGAGTACGCAGGCAAGACGCGGCTGCGCCTCGGTGAGCGTACCGGTCTTATCAAACACAATGGTGTCGGCCTTGGCAAACGACTCAAAGTACTTCGCGCCCTTGACCATGACGCCCATCTTGGCAGCATCGCTCATAGCGGTCATGACGGCGACCGAACCCGTGAGCTTGAGCGCGCACGAGTAGTCGACCATCAGTGCCGCTGAGGTCTTGATGAGGCTGCGGGTGGTAAGCGCAACAAGGCCCGCGAGCAGGAAGTTCCACGGGACGATCTTGTTGGCGAGGTCTTCCATGTGCGACTGGCCCTCGGACTTGAGCGAGTCGGCCGCCTGCACGAGCGAGACGATTGAGCGGAGCTTGGTCTGAGCCGTGTTGGCGCGCACGCGCACCAAGATGCTGCCGTCTTCCACGACAGTGCCGGCGAATACATCGTCGCCCACGCTGCGCTCGACGGCAAGCGGCTCGCCGGTCAGGGTCGCCTGGTTAACCATGGCGCTTCCCTGCTCGACCACGCCATCGATGCAGATGGACATGCCGGTGCGAACGGCGACTAAGTCGCCGGGCTCAAGCTCGGTGGCGGCAACGCTCACCTCGGTGTCGCCGACCACTTTTTGCGCCTTGTCGGGTACGTCGAGCAGCGAGTTGATGAGCTCGTTTTCGCTCATGGCGCGGGTGTAGTCCTCGAGCAGCTCGCCCACGTTGAGCAGAAACATCGTCTGGCCCGCGGTGTCGACATCACGTTTGACGAACGAAATGCCGATGGCCGAAGCGTCGAGCACGGGAACGGTCAGGCGCGGCTGCGCCAGCTCATGAAGGGCAGCGCGCAAAAATGCCATGTAACCGGCCACGACAAACACCGCACGCAGAGGCGTCGGCAAGAACCAGCGGCGCGCGTAGTGGGCGCCGATAAGTGTGGCAAGATCCATGACGAGCTTGTGCTTGCGCGGCTCGAGTTGCATCACGTAGCCCGACTTGGCATCGGCAATGGCCTGGGCATCGAGCGCACCCAAGGCGTCGAGCACGCCCGCACGACACCGCTCGTCATATTCGAGCGCCATCTGGCCAATACGGCCATAAACGCGCACCTTGTGCACGCCATCGATGTCTCCGCCGAGCTTAAGAAGTGCATCGAGATCGCTCTCTGGCACAGGACCCGCCAATTGAAGACGGGTCCTGCCGGGGATCTCGCTAATAATCGAGAATCTCATAGTTTGTGCCTGGGAGCGTTACTCGGCTGCCTCGTCAGCAGCGGCCTCGCTCTGGGTGATGTAGGCCGCCTCGGCAACCATGTCGTCGACATTAGCCTTGGCCTGCTCAACCATGTCCTGGTAGCCGTTCTTGATGCGCATGCCGCACGCAATGCCCTGCACGCAGGCGTTCTTGACCGGAGCGCTGGTAAGCAGCTTGATGCCGGCCGTGCCAAGCAGAAAACCGCCACCGACAAGCAGGGTGTTAAACGTCGACTTCTTCATGTTGCTTCTCCCTTTTGCCGCATTGGACGCGGCACGGTGCCTCAGCACCCGAGTAAACAAGTTTGCTCGAGCACACTTTTGAGACTAGTTTAGTATAATTATTTGGTCAACAACGGCTAACTTTTTGGAAACTATGGGGGTGAACTCAATATGACAAAGGGACTGTCCCTTTGTCACACTCCTACAGCTGCCAGGCCGCCGCTTCCTTTTGCAGCGCAACCATGCGGGCGAATTCTCCACCTGCCGCTTTGAGCTGCGCCGGGGTGCCCTGTTCGGCAACCACGCCATTCTTGAGCACAACGATTTTGTCGGCATTTTCCACCGTACGCATACGGTGGGCAATAACGATAACCGTCTTACCTGCAAGCAGACGGGAGAGTGCCTGTTGCACCACGGTCTCGTTCTCCACATCCAAGCTTGCCGTCGCCTCGTCCAACAGCACGATAGGCGCGTCTTTGAGCAGTGCGCGGGCGATAGAGATGCGCTGGCGCTCGCCGCCGGAGAGTTTGGAGCCGTTCTCTCCAATCATAGTGTCATAGCCCTGCGGCATGCGGTTCACGAACTCGTCACAGTTGGCGGCACGCGCGGCTGCAAGCACTTCCTCATCGGTGGCATCACGACGCCCGAGGCGGATGTTTCCCATCACCGTGTCGTCAAAGAGCAGCACGTCTTGGAACACAATGGCGTAGTCGCGCAGCAGCACCTCGGGATCCACGCCCGCAACATCCACACCGCCCACGGCAACCTTGCCCGCAGTGGCATCCCAAAAGCGCGCGGCCAGGCGGCTCACCGTAGACTTACCGGAACCCGAAGGACCGATCAGCGCCGTGACCTCGCCTTCCTTGGCGGTAAAGCTCACATCGGTAAGAACTTTCTCGCCGGCGCGTCCGTCCTCGCCCGCACCATAGCCAAATGCCACGTGATCGAACACCACATCGTGGCCCGCAGGCTTAAAGTTCTCGCTGCCCCGCGCCACAGGCTCTTCCATGATGGAACGCATGCGCTTGGCAGACGACTCGGCGGCAAACAGCTCGGACATTAACATTAATGCCTGGTCAAAGGGCGCATAGATACGGCTCACCATAAGCACGAAGGCAAACAACACCAAAAAGTCGACCTGCCCGGAGGCGACCATCGCGGCGCCCGTGACCAGCGTGGTGGCAATGCCCAGACGCAGGATGGCAAAGGCGGAGTTGACCAAAAGCCCGTTAACGAGCTCGCCCTTGGTGGTCTCGCGCTCCTCGGCATCGATCACGGCGTTGAGTCCCTCAAGATAATGGGCCTCCTGGTTGGTGGCGCGAATCTCGCGAACGCAGTCGAGCGTCTCTTGAATAGCCTCGGTAACCTTGACCTTCTCGGCGCGCACGCGATCAAACACCGGAGTCATGGGGCCGCGTGTTAGATACAACACGGCAAAGGCCACGGGAACGCTCCAAAACGCCGCAATCGCCAGCTGCCAGCAAAAGAACAGCGATGCCACGAAGACAATGGCGCTTGCGATGATGGCACCCCAAAGCTCTCCCAGCACGTGGCTGTAGGCGTGCTCCATGGCCTGGACGTCGCCCATGATGGTCTCGGTTAAATCGGCCAGATCACGACGACCAAAAAACGACAGCGGCAGTTTGCGCAAGCGCTCGGCAATCTCCATACGCTGCTTGCCGCACTCCTCGTAAAAGATGCAGTAGGTGTAGTAATACTGCTGCCAGTTAGAGGCAAAGAGCAGCACGAAAAAGACCAGGAGGCCGCCCACGATCGGCAGGGCATCCGGCAGGTCGGCCCCACTGGCAAGATGCTCGACAAAGCCGGCCATAACCAGGAATAAAAAGCCCATGCCGGCCATGGTAATGAGATTGGTGAGCGTGGTCCAGAAAATGCCGCGTTTTACGCCGGCGACGCCTTTATCGGATAGGAAATACTTCTTTTGGAATGAGGCGAACATTTAGGCCTCGCCTCCCTTCGTGACGGCGGCATCCGCGGTCGCTGCAGTGATTTTCCAGCTCGCGGCCTGTTCGTATTCGGCCCACATCTTGGCATACAGACCCTCTTGGGACAGCAGCTCGGCATGGGTACCCGACTCCTGTACACTGCCCTGGTTGAGCACCACGATTTGGTCTGCGCCCACTACAGTCGAGAGTCGGTGCGCAATCATAATGACCGTGCGACCCGCCGCCAGCTTGCTAAAGGCGCGCTGGATGAGCGCCTCGTTCTCGGGGTCGGCAAACGCCGTGGCCTCATCGAGCACCACGATAGGCGCGCCTTTAAGGATCGCGCGGGCGAGTGCCACGCGCTGAACCTCGCCACCCGAAAGATATGCTCCGCCGGCACCGAGCATGGTATTGATGCCCTGGGGGAGCTTGGCCACAATGTCGTCGCACTGAGCTGCGGAGAGGGCCGCACGCACTTCGTCGTCAGTGGCCGTAGGCTTGGAGGCGCGCACGTTGTCGGCAAGTGTTTGCCGGAACAGCTGGTTGGTCTGGAACACGAAGGCGACCTGGTCCATAAGCTCGTGCGGATCCATTTCGCGAACGTCCACACCGCCTACGAGCACTCGACCCGAGGAAACATCCCAAAAACGCGGGATCAGGCTTGCGCAGGTTGACTTGCCGCCACCCGAGGGACCCACCAGGGCGAGGGTGCTACCAGCGGAAACGCTAAAACTCACATGGCTGACAGCAGGTGCTTCGGCGCCCTCGTAGGTAAAGCTCACGTCCTCAAATCGCACGTCGCCGCCGGCAGGGTGCTTGGGTTGGGCGGGCACGGAGAGCTGCTTGGAATCCATGACGCTTCGGATGCGAGCCAGCGAATCGGCACTCATCTGAGAGGCCTCGCCCACAAACATGAGCTTGGTCATGGCCGTCGGCACCACGGCCGAAAATATCGCGTAAAACGTGAAGTTGGTCATAAAATGCGCGAAGTCCGTCTCGCCCGGCGCCAACAGCAACGCCACGGGCAACAGGAATGCCACAAGACCATTGAGCGCGGTAAGGTTGAGTACCTGCGGACCTCGACAGAACGTGCCCGCATAGTTTTGCGCCATGTCGGCGTATTCGGCGATCGCATCGTGGAAGGCCTTAAAGGAGTAGACCGTCTGCTGAAACACCTTGACCACGGGGATGCCGCGTACGTATTCGGTGCCGGTCTTGTTCATCTTGACCAGCGCTCCCATGTAGGCCTTCATAAACTCGCCGCCCTTGCCGCCCATCATGGCGGCCATGGTGCCAAACGAAACGACGACCGAGATAAGGCATGCCGCCCCCAAACGCCAATCGAGCGCGAAAAGAAGCACGAGCAAGCCCACGACCATGGCGGCGGCGCCTGCGATATCGGGCAGCATGTGTGCGAGCAAAGTCTCGGTGGAGGCGGCGCATCCGTCTACAACACGACGCAGCTCGCCGGTGGCGTGCGTGTCAAAGTAGCCAAGCGGCAGCTTAAGCAGGTGCTCGCTCGTAGTCTTGCGGATATTGGACGCGCAGCGAAACGCGGACAGATGCGTGCACATGAGCCCCACGAAATAAGCTACGATGCTTACCAGGGCAAAACCCACGGCCCACCAACCGTACATCGCGATGTTAGTGGCTTCGCTCCAGTTGGGCGCCACGGCGATCAGGTCGCGCGCGACAAGCCAAATGCACACGTACGGGCCAAAGCTCAGCAGCTGCGAGAGCGCCGAGAGCGCCATGCCCAAATACGTTAGGAATTTGCGGTCACCGGCATACGCGAGCAACTCGCCGATGCCTCCACCTTCCCTTTTTGATTCCTTTGCCATGAGATTCCTTTCTAACGGCTTGAGAGTTAACCGTAATGAACTTATCATTGATGTGTTAGCCATGGCTCACAATCAAGCCAGGCGTGGACGTTTCTGCAAAGGAAAGGGACGCTTTTGCAAATACGACGGGCAGCGACCGACATAACCGAGCTCTACGCACCGCAATTTGAGCAGTTTGGCCTGGAGCTTACCGGCAAGGGCGCCGTCTTTACCGGCGAGGTGGCAAACGACCGGGCGCACGGACGCGCATGGATCATGCCCCTCTCCCCTGCCTGCATCGTCATGGAGCATTTCATTACCCCGACGCACGATATGTACCTGGCCGAATACACACCCGAGCCGTACGCCTGCGTGAGCGAAGTCAGCGCGCCCACACTTACATGCATGCCCGAGGCTGGTATAACGCCCGCGAACCTCAAACCATTGCATGGACCGTGGCCAAACAATGCCGTTTGCAGCTTTATCCAAGATAGCTGTGGCGAGGAATTAAGCCCGCTGTTTGCGGGGGAGCTTTATCACTCGCGCTCGGTGCTCTTTTTGCCTGGATATTTTGACGAACTGGAGCACCGCTATCCCACCGAGTTCGCGGGAATCTTTGAGGCGTTTGCCGAATCATGGCACGAGGAAGCGACGTCTGCCATCTGCCACACGCTGCGCCGGATTAACGAGGAACGCGCCCGCACCGTAGGCGGACACGTCTATATGCGGGGCATCGTGGAGACCATGGTCGCGGAGCTCGCCTGTTCGCGCGCGGCCCACAAGCAGGCGCGGCAGGCGGCAGACACACGCGTCAGCATAACCATGGCCGAAGAAGCAACGGCAATGATTGAGCGCACGCTCGACAAAGGCAGACATGTGGGTATCAACGAGGTGGCCGAGAGGCTCTACACAAGCCGCTCCAAACTATGCGCCACCTTTAAGGCCCAAACCGGCGAGTCCCTGGGCGCCTACATTCGCAGACGCCGTATGGAGCGAGCGCAGGACCTTTTGGCAGATAGCGCGCTCACGATAGCGCAGGTGGCAGAGCGTCTAGGCTACCCTCAGCAGGCCGCCTTCGCCCAAGCCTTCAAGCAATACACCGGCATGACACCCACGGCTTGGCGAAGCAAGCATCGCTAAGGCCCAAGCTCCCTGGCCGTAACGGAGCGATTAATTAGCCGCCGCCCGTCAGCTCACCCGGGATCTAAACGTCAAGATGCGCACAATCAAGCGCCTTTTTGATAAGAGGGACAGATCGATCAGCCAAATACAACGGAATGTTGAGCACCCCGTCGTCGAGCTTTAGGTTCTTAAGTGAGTAGCGGACCCTCAATGGAGTCGTCTCCGCATGCTTATCGGCATAGTACTTAAGGCTCTTGGAATGAACGACCTCTCCCGATTTGACCTCGACGGGCACGATTTCGTTCCCGACTTGAATCAAAAAATCGACTTCGTGCTTCGGCTTCTCGTTTGTCCAATAACGCGGAGCAGCATCTAACTGTGAAAGTAATGCCTGAAGCACATAATTCTCGGCGAACGAACCTTTGAACTCCGAAAATAGCGCATCCGAGATGGCAAAAGCGGACGCATCCAGTCTTGCCATGCGGCGCAGCAAACCGACATCAAGACAGTAGACTTTAAATGCCTTGAGGTCATCGTATGCAGAGAGCGGCACGCCACCGGCAGCATTAAGGCGAACCGCCATGATGAGCCCAGCATCGGCAAGCCATTCCAGAGCATCCTCGTATTCTCGAGCACGAGCCCCCTCGCGCACCGCACCCCAAACGAACTTTTTATTCTCGCGCGCCAACTGAGTTGGAATCGAGTTCCATATTTGCGAAAGCTTGGCGAACTGCGCATGGCCACCATGCTTGGCAAAATCGCGCTCGTAGGAATCCAAGAGATCGGACAACACCTTATCGACCTGAACGATATCGCCCGTCTTCACCCACCGACCAAGAGCCTCTGGCATGCCGCCACATGCAAAATAACGACGAAGATGCTCGACGAGACGGATATGGAAGAAATCGGGCACTGTCTCGATCTGATCCAGGCCGCCAAGGTATTCGTCGTAGTTTGCAGCGCCCTCGGCTTTCAGAAACTCGGAAAAGCTCATAGGGTGCATCTCCATGAACTCGACCTTTCCCACCGGAAAAGCGCTGGTCTCACGGGACAAGCGAACGCCCAACAAAGACCCTGCGCATGCGACGTGATACTCGGGGGCCTCGTCACAGAAGTATTTAAGGGCGCCGACTGCAGAAGGGCAATCCTGGATCTCATCAATAATAAGCAGCGTCTCGCCGGGATCGATAGGCTGTCCAAGTGCCAGGGAAAGGTTTGAGATGATCCGCCGAGGATCGCGCGTACCTTCGAAAAACTGAGCGTACTCGCTCTGTACCCCAGGTGACGGCTCCTCGAGCGTCAGATACACAAAATTGCGGTACGAGGTTCGACCGAACTCCTTAAGCGCCCACGTCTTTCCAACCTGGCGCGCCCCCTTAAGGATAAGCGGCTTACGATATTCCGACGCTTTCCAAGCGTTAAGCTTGGCAATGATATCTCGCTGCATGACCGAACCTCCCGCAAAGAATCTTCCGTAAACGTGATATTTCCCACATTTTACCCTAGGTAAAACGTGACATTTATCACATTTACGGAAGTTTTAAGCTCATTTCGCCACACTTTCATCACATTGAAAAGGCGGAGGCGCATTTTGCGCCTCCGCCACCATCTTTCCTATCAGCCCGCCTGACCCGAACGGCCGAGTCGTCTGGCCGGGGAAGCCCCGAGTCGCCGGGGTGTTTGCTCCAAATGAGTTCCGCATGCAAAGAAGGCCACTAAATGTGGCCTTCGTCTTGCATAGGACTGTTTGAAATTTGGAGGAAACACCCCGGCGACTCGGGGCTTCCCCGGCCTCGCAGCTACGAGAGCGACGTTCTCAGCAACTCGTTGAAGAGTTTCGGGTTGCCCTTGCCGCGGCTCGCCTTCATGCACTGGCCCACCAAAAAGCCGATGACCTTCTGGTTGCCGTCACGATACTGCTGCGCCTGCTCGGAACAGTTTGTCAGCACCTCGTCCACGATCGGCTGTAGCGCGCCGGCATCGCTCACCTGACGCATACCACGCTCGTCGACGATCTTGTTGGGGTCGTCGCCGGTCTGGGCCATGGCCTCAAAGACCTCGTGCGCCTGGTTGGAGCTGATGGCATCGGTCGCCAGCAGCTTGGCAAGGGCTGCCACCTGAGCCGGCGCAATACCGGACTCGGCGAGCGACACACCCGCACCCTTAAGGTAGGCAATCATCTCGTTCACCAGCAGGTTTGCAACCGTCTGGGCCTCCTTGCCGGCCATACCGGCAGCAGCGGCCTCAAAGAACTCGGCAAACTCGGGGTCGCCGGCAATCTGCTCGGCGTCGGCCGCCTTAATGCCAAAGTCGGCCTCAAAACGGACGCGCTTGGCATCGGGCAGCTCGGGAATCTCGCCACGGCAACGGTCGATGAACTCGTCGTCCAGGTCGAACGGCGCCAGGTCGGGATCGGGGAACAGACGATAGTCGTCAGCCGTCTCCTTCACACGCATGACCACGGTGCGCTTGCGGCTGGGCTCCCAGTGGCGGGTCTCCTGATAGATGATGCCGCCCTCCTCGAGTACCTCGGCCTGACGGCAGATCTCGTAAGCAAGGCCGTCGTGCAGGCTCTTGAACGAGTTGAGGTTCTTGAGCTCGGTCTTGGTGCCCAGCTTGGTCTCGCCGCGGCGACGCAGCGACACGTTGCCGTCGCAGCGCATGGAGCCCTTCTCCATGGAGCAGTCGGAGATGCCCAGCGTCACAAAGATGCGACGGAGCTTCTCCATAAACAGGCGGGCCTCCTCGGGTGTGCGCAGGTCGGGCTCGGTGACGAGCTCAATCAGCGGCGTACCGCAGCGGTTGTAGTCGACGAGCGACTCGGCCGCGGCGGTAATACGGCCCTCGGCACCGCCCACGTGCACCATCTTGGCGGCGTCCTCCTCCATGTGGATGCGCAGGATGCGAATGGGCACCGTGTAGGAACCGTCCTCGCGACGCTCAGGCATCTGCAGGTTGGACGCATCGTAGCTGGCCAGATGACCGGCACGCTGGTTGCCCTCGCGCATGGTCGACGTCATGGACGTGGACAGGCCCTCGGCGTTGGCCGAGGCGCTCGCCAGGCTCTGGGCCTCGGCCTCGCCGAATGCGCAGTCGGGGCGCTCGGCGGCACCGCGACCGGTCACATCCAGATCCAGGTGACCGTACATGGCAAAGGCGACCGGACCCTGCGTGGTCTGGAAGTTCTTGGCCATGTCGGGATAGAAGTAGTGCTTGCGGTAGAACATCGAGTGGCGCTGGATCTCGCAGTTGGCGGCGAGGCCGGCCTTGACGATGCTCTCGATGGCGCGCTTGTTGGGCACCGGCAGGGCGCCGGGCAGGCCCAGGCACACCGGGCACACGTTGGCGTTGGGCTCGTCATCGTGGCTGAGCTTGCAGTTGCAGAACATCTTGGTATCGAGTGCGGTGAGCTCGGTATGGATCTCCAGGCCGATCACGGCCTCCCAATCCTGCAGGACCTCGGAAAGCTCCTTCATTACAGCTCGCCTCCCTTCCCGGCAAAATCGGGCGCGACGGAAAGCGCGGGCGCGCCCGTGGCGGTATCGGCAAAACCGCGCTCAAGGGCGCGGGCAAACGTGAGCAGCTGACGGTCCTTAAAGGCAGGTCCCACCAGCTGGGCAGAAACAGGCAGCTTGCTGTCCTCGCCCAGGCCCAGCGGCACCGAGATGCCACCGTTGCCGCAGATGTTAAGCGAAATGGTGTACAGGTCGGACAGGTACATCTGCGTGGGGTCGCTGATCTCGCCAAACTTAAAGGCCGTGCGCGGCGAGGCGGGCATGAGGATGGTGTCCACCTTGGCATACGCGGCGTCGTAGTCCTGCGTAATGAGCGTGCGGGCCTTCTGCGCGGCGTAGTAGTACTTGTCGTATACGCCCGAGCTCAGCAGGTAGGCGCCGAGCATCTGACGGCGCTTGGCCTCGGCACCAAAGCCGTGGGCGCGCGAGAGCGAGCTCTGGTCGGACAGGTTGGCGCAGCCCTCCTCCTGGTAGCCATAGCGAATGCCGTCGAAGCGGGCCAGGTTGGAGAACGCCTCGGCCGGGCCGATGACGTAGTAGGCGGCGATGGCGGCGTCCAGGTGCGGCAGGTCGACCTCGACCAGCTCGGCGCCCTGATTCTGCAGCTCCTGAGCGGCGCGCTGAACGGCGGCCTTAACCTCGGGCGTCAGGCCCTCGGCCTCCATAAACGCGGGGATGATGCCCACGCGCTTGCCCTCGATGCTGTCGTTGAGGTGCTCGGTAAAGTCGACGGCGCAATCCTGGCTGGTGCAGTCGTACGGATCGTGGCCCGCGCCGGTGAGCGCATTCATGGCCAGCGCGACGTCCTCGACCGTACGGCCGAAGGGGCCCACCTGGTCGAGCGACGAGCCAAAGGCCACCACGCCATAACGGCTCACGGCTCCATACGTGGGCTTAAAGCCCACCACGCCGCACAGCGACGCCGGCTGGCGAATGGAGCCGCCGGTGTCCGAGCCCAACGAGAGCGCGACCTCGCCCGCGGCGACGGCGGCAGCGGAGCCGCCCGAGGAGCCGCCGGGCACGCGCTCAGTATCCCAGGGGTTGTTGGTACGGTGGAACGCCGAGCTCTCGGTAGAGCTACCAAAGGCAAACTCGTCCATGTTGGCCTTGCCCATGGGCAGGCAGCCGGCATCGAGCATGCGCTGGACGCAGGTGGCGGTGTAGACGCTCTGGTAGTTCTCGAGCATGCGGGAAGCGCAGGTGGTGCGCGTGCCCACGAGGTTCATGTTGTCTTTAATGGCCAGCGGCACGCCCGCGAGTGGAGGCAGCGGCTTGCCTGCGGCACGGTCGGCATCCACGCGCGCAGCGGCCTCGAGCGCGAGCTCGGGCGCCACCTGCAGGAATGCCTGGACCCCGCCCTCGCGCGCCTCGATGGCGTCAAGTGAGGCCTGGGCCACCTCGGTAGCGGTAAAGTCGCCGGCGGCAACGCCCGCGGCAATCTGGACGGCGGTAAGGGAATCGAAGCTCTGCGCCATTACTCGCTCTCCCCCTCTCCCAAAATGGACGGCACGCGGAAGTAGCGGTCGCGCGCGCTGCCGGCGTTCTCGAGCGCAACGTCGAGCGGCAGGTCGCGCTCGGGTTCGCGCAGGTCGTCGCCCATCACGTTGGACAGGCTTCCGATAGGATGGAACGTGGGCTCCACGTCGGGCAAGTCATATTGCAAGACGGGCTCGAGCATCTGGACGGCGTCGTTCATGTAGGACGTCATCTGGGTGAGCTCGTCATCGGTCAGTGCGATCTTTGCGTACTCGGCGATGCCGCGCACGTCTTTCTCGCTGAGTGCCATAGGCGCTCCCTTCCGCATAACAGTTAAACCGCTCTAGTATACAGGGCAACGCCGGCTTGAAGCAGGCGCTTTACCCAAATGCAGCGAAAACGTAACGAGAGCGGCGGGTTGGCAGGGCGGGTCCGGCAGACCTGCGGCGAAAACCGTCCCGCCCACAACAAAAACCGTCCCAACATTCGACGTTTTTCGGCAAAATCGCGATTTTCGTCGAATGTTGGGACGGTTTGGAAGCCCTCGAGCCACCACAAAGGTGCCTGTCCCCATTGTGGTGGTTCTGAACAATGGCTATGCCGAGGCCTTGGCCTTGCGGCGTTTGCGGATCGTGTGGACGACGATGTCCAGCAGCAACAGCACAATGGCAATAAACACGATGAGCAAGGCGAACTCGCGCTTGCCCCAGTGGCGGCCGGCGAGCGACTTCTGCTTGTCGACGTCCTTCTTGTTGTACTTAGTGCGGACGCAATGCACCAGCAGGCGGTGATCGTTCACGCCGTAGGGCGTGCAGGTAACGAGCGTCAGTTTGTCGGCGCCGGGCTCGATGGTCAGCGACTCCATCTCCTCGGGCAGTACGACCTCGGAGTCCACCATCTTGTAGGCGAGCGTCTTGTTCATGGTGTGCAACAGCACCAGGTCGCCGGGCTCCAGCGAATGGATGTCGTCGAACATGCTCAGATTGCGCATGCCCGAGTGCGCGGTGAGCACGCAATGCGTCGAGGTGCCGCCCACCGGCAGGCTCGTGCCCTCCAGGTGGCCGACGCCCGCCATAAGGACTTCCTCGCTCGTGCCGTGATAGATGGGCATGCTCACGTCGATGGAAGGGATCTCGACCCAGCTCATCATGGGGTCGCGGTCAAAGATGAGCTGCTGATCGTAGGGCTCGATCTGGTCGGCGGGAAGCTCGGTGGCCTCGCCGGCAAGTTGCTCGTTAAAGGAACGAGCCTGAAGCAGGATGCGCTCGCGCTCCTCTTCGGAGAGCGCGTCCACGGTGCTGGACACGGTGCTGATCTGGTTGAACACGCCCGAAGCCTCGAGCCGGTCCAAGATCCACGGCCAGGTCATAAGGCCCACGCCAATAAGAATGATGACGATGGTGATGAGCCGGTCGGCCCAACGCGGCAGCCGCTTGCGACGACGCTTGCTTGCCTTTTCTAAATGCTTGGCGCTCTTCACCACCGCACATCGCCTCCAATGATGTCTAAACAAATAATAGCCGATTAACAGGCCCCACGTCGGGCATGGGTTCGTATTTGAGTTTTCAAAATATCTCGAATCAACTGAGCGATTCGGGATACAATGTTTATAGAAAACGACGCATCCCGCGTAAGTGTTAAGGAGCGCGGGCAGCCTAGTTTTCTAACGTGTTAAACGGCCGGGCTGCAACCCCGGCCGTTTTTATTTGCGCTTGCGGCGCAAACGCCGAGAACTGTCCGCACCGCGCGTGCGCCTACGGACCTTAAACCGAACTTCATACGAGTCAAGAAACGCGATGACGAACGTGCCCACCGCCGCGAGGGCGGCGAGCGCGTTAAGGAATTTCAGCATTTGGGGACCTCCGATCGAGTCGTCGGCCGCCCGCGCACGGGATGCGTCGCAAAGCCATTTTACTGCGAGTGTATGCACCCACTGCTGGTAAACGCGATTTTGACAAACATTTGTTCGATAGTTACACACACGGTTCCTCATCCAGCGGAGCCTGGCCGCATTGTCCGGGTTTGCCCGACGTGTTTGCGTTTTCAAAATGTCCCGAATCGGCGAAACGATTCGGGATACAATAGCTACAGGAAACGACGCACCCCGCGTAAGTACTTTGGAGCGCGGGCGACCAGTTTCCGGTGTTGTTAAATGCCCGGGCCTCTAACCCCGGGCATTCTTATTTGCGCTTGTTGCGGCGCAAATGCCTTCTACCGTCCGCACCGCGCGTGCGCCTACGGACCTTAAACCGAACCTCATACGAGTCAAGAAACGCGATGACGAACGAGCTGCATCGGACGATGGAGGCTGGCTGCGTTATCCCAAAAGAACGGGGCAGACTCCAGTGCGAAGTCTGCCCCGAAAAGAGAATGGCAAAGCAAGAACGTGGATAGACGAGAAAAGTGTCCGCAAGTCTCATGGCCATCACATCCCACCTGCCAAAGGGATGGGTGAGCGAGCGTTACTCCTGCTCGGATTCCTCGGCCTGCTTACGGCTGCGGATGAGGTGTTCCACGCCGATGCACAGCACCGCGCCACCAGCGATCCAAGTGAAGGTCACGCCGTTAAGACCGGTCAGCGGGAGGCCCACGGACTTGGTGTTGCCGACGTTGATGGTGACCTCACCGGCAGTGGCGTTGACGGCGGCATCGTTAGCACCGTTCAACTTGTTGTCGCCGGCACTGTCGTCAAGCTTACCGAAGGCGATGTCGGTGCGTTTCTCGTCTGCCTTAGACACCTTTGCCTCAAGGGTCTTCACATTCATCGTGCCTTTGTCATACGTCGAGGTGATGGTGAAGGTGAAGGGGTCGGCCGTGGTTGGGTACTTGGCAGGGTCGGGGGTCTGGATCTCGGTCACCTTGTAGGAACCGGCGTCGAGACCGGAGACGACGATCTTGCCGTCATTGCCGGAAGTAAACTTCACACACTCGGGCAGGTTTTTAGTATCGGTGACGGTCACGAGCTGACCCGCGACGACGCTGACGCCATCAACAGTACCCTCCGTCGAGGCAATATACTGATTATTGGTATTCGTATCCGCGGACTGGATAGTGAACACAGCATCTCCAAGACCCTTCTCAGTGCCCTGGTCGACCTTCTTGAGGTTAAGCTTGAAGGCAAAGTCGGCGACGGTGTCCCCGATCGTCTCGCCCTTGTCCACGCCATACGGGTTGTTGGAGTACTCAAGCGTAACGGTGTTAAGGTTGCCGCCCTTCTTGAGGCTACCAGACTCATCCTTAGCGTTGCCAATTACAGCATTGCTATTGAGCTTGGCCTTATAGAAGACGACAATCTTGGTGCTGGCGTTTACGCCCTCAACGTCCTTGAGGCCCTTCTTGCCCTCGCCGACCTTAAACTCCACCGTCAGTTTGTTGTCAACACAGCGCGCATCGTACTTATTCGCTTGGATCTCGGTGTAGCTGCTGCCGTCGAACGCATACACCTTAACCGAGTCATTAACATAGTCGAGACCGCTGGAAAGATTGTCGGTAAACTTGTAGGCATAGCTATCGTAAGTAGCATAGTTGCTGGCAACCGAACCGGTAAGCTTGTAGTTGACCTCCTGGCCGATTTGGGAATCGGCAATTTTTTCCCACTGACCGGAGGTCTTGATATCCGTAGCAGCAGCAGCGGCAGCGGCATCGTCAAGGATCTCCTTATCGACGGTGGGAACATCCTTCTTGGGGGTGACGTTCATGCTGGTCTTGCCGTCAATCACGGCGTACACGGGCGCCGAGAAAGCATCGGTCGAATTATCGGTAGCCGTGCTATCCACCGCGTTAGTGAGGAACAACCAGTAACCGGCACCGAGCCCGGTGAGGGACGGGGTTCCTGCGCTCGTCGTCTTCCAATCGAAACCACTGCCATTCAGATTAGCGGCGATCATGCTCAGGACGTTGTTATTTGCCACCTGCTCTTTGTTTCCAGTCACACCGTGATTGTTGCTCAACCAGTCGGCAGCATCCTGAGCAATCGTGCTGGTATAAGTACCCTTACTATTAGCCACACTCCAGTCGTTAATTGCTTTTACGACGGCATCCTGAATGGTTTTTTTCTGCGCATCATTAGCACCTGCCCACTTAATATTCTTGACGTTAGTGTCATTCACGTCGGCCGTAAAAATCTGGATGCCCTTGTAAGTCGTAGTCGAAGAATACCCATCGTCCTTGAACGTCACAGCCGAGCCGCCATCAGCCGCAAACGCCATCGTGACCGGGGCCATGACTCCGCCGAAGCTCAGCGCTGCTGTGAGGCCGGCGGTTACTGCCAGGCGTGCGATGTTCTTGCTCATGCTCATCTTCTTTTCCTCTGCTTTCTGCTCGAATTCCATTTGATCTAAATCTGTCTGTCTGAATCTTAGCATTTACTTCGCTACGTCTCGCCCCGCTCTCTGTGGGGCTGCCAGCTACTCTTTATGGCTGCCACCTCCCCGCTTGACCAGGAGCGCGACCACGATGAGCGCGGCTCCGGCGACCGCTGCGGCGGCCGCGGCGTACATTGCCATATCGCCAGTCGAGGGCATAAAGCCTCCGGTGGTAATGCTAGGAGGTGTGCCGGTGGGCGTGTTGATGAGCGACGCCTCCAGGCTGCCCGTCGACCCGTCCGCGCTGTCGGCGCGCAGGGGCGACTCGGCCGTGATGGTGAGCTTGGGCTTGGCGGCGGCCACCTGATCCACGTCCAGGCCCTCGGCCTTGACCGCCACGGAGCGCGTGCCCTCAAAGGCGGTGTAGCCCTTGGGCGCCTTGAGCTCGCGGACCTCCAGCTTACCCGAGTCCACGCCCGAGACGGACACGCGGCCGTCCTCGCCCGTGGTGATGGTGGCCTTGCCGTCCGCATCCCACGTGCCGTCGGCCGCTAGCGTGCGGCCGCGGTCGTCGGCGATGCTCAGAACCGCCCCGGCAAGCGGCTTGTCGCCGTCGCTGCCGCGCTTGGTGAGCGCGAGGTCCCAGGTGTAGGCACACGCATCGTCGCTCGGCGTGCGGGCAAAGCCGGCGTCGCCGGACTGGTCGGCAAAGGGAGAGCGCGGGTAGCGCAGGTAGGCCTCGTTGGGGTTGCCCTTCGCGATGCCGTGGTTGCACGCGCTGTTGAGCGGCGCATTGTACACGGCGACCACGCGGGCGCCCGCGGTGAAGGCGTCGGCCCCGCCGAGCGCGGCGATCAGGTCGCCGGTGCGCACGGTGAAGGTCTTGCCGTCAACCGAGGCCCCGCACTGCGCCGTGATATCGGTCCAGCCCTTCGCGGGCTCGGTGCCGGCGCGGTCGGCCTTGCCGGTCGAGACGGCGTCAAAGCCGCCGTCCGTGCCCGCCGCCACGTACACGCGCATGCTCGCGACCACCTTGGAGGAGTCGAGTCCCGCGCCCATGGTGTCGACGAACCGCACTGTATAGGTGTCGTAGGCCGTGAGCCCGGCCGGGACCGTAGCCGAGAGGCGCCAGTACAGGTCGTCGGCGACCGTGGCGTCGGCGGCCTTCTGCCAGGCGGCGGTGCTGTCCTCCAGCACATGCTTAGCAACCTTGGGCGTCGCGGCCTTAGGCTTGACGGTGACGGCGCTGCCGCCCACCAGGGCCATGATCGGCGCGGTGCCGGCCTCGCCCTGGGCGATGGCGTCGTCGTCGGCGACGATGAGCCAGTAGCCGCAGGGCAGCTCGGCCGTCGTGCCCGCGTTAAGGGCCACGGACACGGCGCCAGAGCTCTGGAGGGAACGAGCGAGCTGTGCGCTCAGCGCGCTCGTAAGGTGGGAATCGGTGTTGAGCCACTCGGCAGCTTCCTGCGCGGTGGTCTGGGACTTGGGCATGCCGGCGCTGTGCAGCACGGGCAGGACGACGTCGCGCGCGGCGTCGTTTGCCCAGGCGAGATCGGTGGCGATCTTGGCGTCGCTGTCACCGTCGACGACGTCGGCGCTAAAGATCTGGTAGGCATCGTAGCCGCTCGCTACGGTGCCGCTCACCGTGATGGAACCGGTCGAGGTCGGCGTGGCCTGCGCGGAGGCGGGGAACACGACCGCGCAGGTGCCGATTATGAGGGCAAACAGTGCAAACAAGATCGGGAAGGAGCTAACATTCTTATTCACGACGCTCACCCCCCTTCGCATTCGCCTTGCGGCGAATGTGCATCCAGGCCGCAGCAGCGCAAAGCACCGCCGCGCCGGCAAGGTACGTCAGAGAGACGCCCGACATACCAGAAAGGGGCAAAGAGGTGGAGTAGGTGTTGGTGAAGGTGGGGGTAGTGTCGGTGAGCTTATGGTCGGCGGTATCGTCGCTTACCCACTTTCCATCGGAGCCAACGGTTCCTTTCCTGTAGGTCACCTGGCAGTCAATGGCTCCATCGGTTTTGTCCGTTGCAACAACCGTGAACTTATAGACTGACTTATCGAACTTGTAATGCGAGAAAAACGAGCTATCGTTCTTCTCGCGCACGTAGTACGTGAAGGTCTTGGAAGCACCACGACCCGGAACACCAGAATCGTTCTGCTTCAAACTGCCAAGGTCGTACTTAATCTCGTGGAACTCAAGCGTCTGAGTCTTTTTGTCATTAGCCGTCGTCTTAACCGTCTGAGCGCCCGCGAAGTCCGGGTTGTCCGCAAACTCGAGCGTAAACTCCTTCATCTCGCCACCCTCAACGACCTTAGTCGCCTTGGGAGTCCAGGAACCGTTGGAGGTGTACGGAGTGTTGGTGAAAGTCGCACCGCCAGTAAGCGCAACACATGCAACACCGTCTTCGGACGTTGGTGTAACCACAGTCTCAGTTGCACCATCAGACATCTTGGTGATCTTTACGTTACTTACCTTGTAGTACGTGTATTTAATGCCAAGCACGTCGTGCGTCCTGGTCGGATCCTCTATGACCGTAGGATCTATCTTGTAGATAGTCTTGTCATAATTAACAACGTCCTTGTCTGCGCCCGGAACCTCTACCAAGTAGTAAACAAGAGCGTCATCGGCATAAACTTCACCCAGATCAAAGGTGAAATTTCCATTTCCATCGTTTTTCACCGTATTGACCACCGAGCAGCCATTGAGCTGAAGAGTGTCATTGGCATCAAAACTCGGCACCGTATATCCCGTAACCTGACCGTTCTCATCCTTAATCTCGTTCTGCTTGAGTAGCTGGAAATCAAAGTCATTTCCTTTAAGCGTGCCGCCCTCAAACACCTTGGAGCCATTGAGCTTCATCTTGGGATAAACCTGGACCCCTTGGGTGGAGCCAGCGAAAACATTACCGTTGGTCATGATGCCGCCACCGTGGATGTTGGAGCTGTTGCCCGTGATGAAGAGCGTGGCTTTACTAGCGGCAAGCCCTTGATCCTCGGGGGAAGGATTTGCCTCGAGGCCAATCATGTACTTAGCTTGAGCGCCCTCGTACTTGCCGATGGTCGTAGGCGGCTCGATGATCGTAGACGGCTGACCGTCGATCGTGCCCTTCCAGTTGGCAGCGCCGCCACCAAGCATCTGACCAGTTACGGCAGCGATGTAGTCGCTATTATCTGACTTGCGAATCAGGAATAGATCCTTATGGCCGTTTTGCTTGAAGGTATCAGTGATTTCGCCACCCGTAACGGTTGTGGGCTGATCTTCATTCTTACCATTAGTACCACCCGATAGGTGGGCGCCGTTTTCATCGCGGTTTCCGAAAATCGCAATACCCTTGGTATCGGTAATAGCCGTTTTGCCAGTCGGGCAGGCAGCGAAGCCACCGCCAAAGCCCTCGGCATCATTGTTGGTAATCAATGCGTTATAAATCTTGAGGCTCGCTGAATTAACGCCCTTGTCGCTGTTGCCGCCTTGGACGAACACTCCGCCGCCACCCCAATCGTTGGTAGTATTGGTCGTATTGTTCGTGATGTAGGCTTTCTTACCGCTCACATTAAATTCGCCAACTGTAGGCGCAGCGATACGGATACCGCCGCCCTCCGAGTTTTGCGCCACGTTGCTAGCTATGGTTCCACCAGAAAACGTAAACCCGGAAAGAGCACTATTCCAAGCGCCAGCATAAACGCCGCCGCCAGCCTCGGCAGAGTAGTTGCCCGTGATGTAACCGCCTGCAATTGTGAGACTGCCGTCATTGAAAGCAGCAATGCCGCCACCACCGTGGCAACCGTTACCCTTGTGACTTTCATCGTAGTGCTGATATTTATTGTTAGTAATGTAACCATTCAAAATGGTCACCATGGAGTCCTTAGCACAAATTCCCGCGCCAAAACCCGGCCGATCCTTGAATGTACCGTTACCGGAAATTGTGCCGCCAGTCGTATCGCCAGTCATGTTGATTGTAGAGCCGTCAGCGTACACGCCGCCGCCTTCGGGAGCGTAGTTGCCCGCGATCACGCCACCGGTGAGGTTAAGAGTCGCGCCTTTGCCGTTCTTGATGCCAAGTTCGATGCCTGCGCCATGGCCCATAGAGGTTGCACCGCAAACGTAGCCACCGCTCATATTGACGGTAGAATCCTCCTCGGCATAAACCAAACTGCTAACACGGTTATTAACACTGTTATTTTGATCTCTGCTATTTTGCTGTTGCGTGATCGCGCCACTCTCGAGGTTAAACGTACCGAACTTGCCGCCAGTTTTGTAGAGATTAACGAGCCTCAGGTTGGCATGGTCACCGCATGCCACAATAGCACCCTTGATATCAACCTTATACTCTTTAAGGGTCTCAGTTGTACCGGTTATCTCGGTTGTACCGGTTCCTTTTGCGACCGATTCGGTTACGTAGTAGGTAAGTTTGTTCGGGATGTTGGAATCGTCGCATTCCATTGAAGCGAGATTGCCGTTCATTTTTTCTTGATTAACCGGGGTCTTTGTCGGAGCGGTTTGCGTGCCGTCCTTGACGGTCAGCGTCGCGCCACCGGTGATATTGAACAGAGGCTGACCATTACTCGCATACTTAATCTTATGGCCGTTTAGATCCAGCGTGATATTGCTACCGTCATTGCCGAGCTGAATTGTCTTATTGTTATCATTATCATTCGTAAGATCAATATCCTCCGTAAGCATAAAGTTGACTGTGCCCCTCGCCCCCTCCAGCTTAGTTTTCAGCTTATCCGCGCTATCTATCATCTCATCGGATGCCGTTTCAGCCTGCTCGTTTTCCGCGACCGCCTTTACAGCATTGTCATCCGACGTCTCGCCGTCTTCACCCCGTTGCTCGTCCTCAAGCTGATCCTCAGACTGACCCTGCTCAACGCCATTTGAAGAGTCGGCCTCGTCGCCCTCGGTCTCGTCACTATTCTGGTCTTCAGCGCCCTTGTCTGCGGCGTTGTCCGCACCGGCGTCCTCGCCCAAAGAGCCCTCATCCGCAACGGTCTTCACGGCCGCGCCCACCTGACCATCGTTGGCAATGGCCTGCGAGATCGGAGGCATGACGAGTGACAGTACCAGGCTCAACACGGAGGCTCCGCACAAAACGCCTGCCAGTACACGGCGCGTCGCTTTATTACTCTGCTTAGATTTGTCCGAATTCGCTTTCATCGATGTCTCCTCCCCAAGAGACCGCGATCTTGCTCTTTCACCATCAAACGTATCTGCGCAATCTGTAATTGCGTTCGTTTAGTAATGCAATTATACGATTGTTTAAACATCTGAGCAACAAAAACCGATAGTTTTGTAGTGAGTTCTCAATTCTCTTGACAATTGCTCGGATTTACCTTCGTTTATTCGCTATCTATTTGTTGTTTTTGCTGGTAATTTAGTTGCCTATTATTTTTTAATGGCATTAGATTTATTTGCACAACATTTTGCTCAAGAGCAAACATCCTGTGAACGGTCGAAAATCGACCGTGGGCGGTAGGTCATTAACCGGGATGAATATCCTACCAAACTGATGAGAATATCTTTAACCCATCGGTAGTTAGAAGCGTGATGTTCAGACAACAATATTTGAATTTTCGCACAGATTTTAGGTATCAATTCGCCCAAATCGCCTGAGGCCACCGCAAAAAGAGCCTGCCCCTTTCTGCGGTAGTTCTCCCCCAGCGCTACAGCAGATGTTCCTCGATAAAGATCGCGATGCCGTCTTCGTCGTTGCTGGCGGTTACATAGTCCGCAGCGGCGCGGGTGGCATCGCTGCCATTTGCCATGGCCACGCCTACGCCGGCGTCGGCCACCATGCAGGTGTCGTTATCGGCATCGCCAAACACGCAGATGTTCTGGAGCTCCATGTCGTTGAGCTCCGCCACGCGCACAAGGCCGCGCGTCTTGGACACGCGCGGATCCATAAACTCGTAGAGCCGCTGCGTGGTTTGCAGGGCGGCTGCCTTAACGGTGTCGTCGGCGAACGTCGATGCGCGCTCGATGACCTGCGGCATCACCTCGGGCGCCATGGTGAACATCACCTTGGGCTGCGGCTCGCGCAAGAACTCGGCAAAATCGACCACCTTATAGGGCACGCCGTCGACACGCGATAGATGCTCGACGCATGCATTGGTCTCGGGAACGTAGAACACGCCGTCTCGGGGGCAAACGGGCGTTGCCGGAAGGTCCGCCATGTGCTTGCAGATGCGCGCGATGGTTTCGCCCGGCAGCGGGTAGCTCAGCTCGTTGATGCCGTGCGCGCGGTCGATGACCTCGGCGCCGCCACAGCCCACCATCACGTCTACCAGGCCGTCGATGCCCCAGAGCTCGTACATAGCCTCGGTCGCGTGGGCGTCGCGCCCGGTGCACAGGCCAAAGAGCACGCCGCGCTCGCGCAGGGCGCGGATCGCGGCCACGGTGCGCGGGGACACCGTGTGCTCGCTTGTGAGCAGCGTGCCGTCGATATCGCAGAACACGGCTTTGATGTGGCTGAAGGTGGCGTCCATGGGGCCCTTTCTGGGTAGTGTGGCGGTGTGGGAAGCGATTGGAAATGGAGTACATGGTATACCAAGGCGCGAGCACGGCACGAAGGAGCAAAAACCGCCACAAAGGTGCCTGTCCCCTTTGTGGTGGAAGTGACGTTTGCCCAGATAAAACCTGCCAAAATAAACCTGTCCCTTTTTGGCAGGTTAGCGATCCAGATGTTTGCGTCCAAACAGCAGCAGCGCCGCGGGGACCGCCGTTACGACCATGCCCGCACCAACGAGCGTCTGCTGCACGCCAAACGTCGCCGCCAGCCAGGGGGCGATCGCCAGCGGGACCACGCCGGCGAACATGTTGCCAAAGCCCATGACCGAGTTGACGCGACCAAGCTGCTCAAGCGGAGCCGTCGTTTGTACGATGGTGTTGTGGAGCGGGTTGACGACGCCCCAGGCCACGCCTAGGGCGATCTGGCCGATGAGGGCCACGCCCACGTACGGCGTTCCCACGTAGAGCAGGCTTCCCAGGCCCACAGACATAAGCGCCACGAGCAGCGTTTTGAGGCTGACGAGGCGCGGCGGCATGCGGAGCGCGACCACGGTGCCCAACACCGCGCCCACACCGGATGCCGACGAGAGCCAGCCCATCCACTCGACGCCGACGTGCAGGACGTCACGATAGAAGAATGACTCCAGCGGGTCGAAGGCTCCGTAGCCAAAGTTCGAAAGGAAGATGATGCAGAAGAGCAGGGCGAGGACGCTGTTGGTGAAGACTGCCTTGATGCTGGTCGCGAAGGTGGCACGGGCGGACGCGCTGGGGTTGGAGTTTTGTCCCGTGCGCTTCCACTCCTCTGCCGAATCGGCATTCTCCCGTCCGGCGACGCGACCTTCCTGCGGCTTAAAGCCCCAGCCGGCGATGAACGCCAGCAGGGTGAACAGCATCATGAGCACGAACACCGCGCGCGACGATGAAGCCGCCGCGGCAAAGCCGCCCAGCGTGGGGCCGACGATAATGCTCGCGTTGGAAAACATGGTGATGGCGGAGTTGATGTCTTTGAGCTCGACAGGGTCGTCGGTGAGGTAGGCCGGATAGGACGTGGCGATGGGCTGTGCGAGCCCCATTACAAAACCCAGGAGCGCCGCGCCGGCAAGGACCGTTCCGGTCGCGTCGCCAAAGACGATGATCGCCGCGCCGGTTGCCAGCGTGCCGACGATGCTCAGCATAAAATGGCGGCGCGGGCCCCAGGCGTCGAGCACCGCACCACCCGCAAAGGACCCCAGGATCACGAAGACGTTCATGAACAGGACGGCCAGCGACGTCGCGACGACCGAGGCGCCATCCGCATAGGTAAGTGTTCCGATAACGCCGATAAAGTAGCTGGTCTGGAAGCCGGTGTAGATCAGAAACCGCATTGCCACCAGGCGCTTTGCTTGCATGGACAGCGATGGTTGGGATTTTGAGATTCGAGATAGGGACATGGGCGCTCCTTGTTGCATACGAATACGGGCCGCGGGCATTGACCGCCGACCATCGACTCAATCTTTCTGTATGCAACGTTAAGGACGCATCGGGCCCCTTCTCTCCGTTTTTGCCAGCACGAACTACTTGGTAGATTTTAAGGCATGTCCCAAACATCTACCAAAGCAAAAACCACCACAAAGGTGCCTGTCCCCTTTGTGGTGGAAATGACGTTTGCCCAGATAAAACCTGCCAAAATAAACCTGTCCCTTTTTGGCAGGTTTTAGGCGAGATAGTCTTGGATAAGATCACAGATGGCTCGGGCGTCGTTGATGTTGATGGCTCGGGTCGCGAAGCCGGCGTCGAAGGCTTGGCGTGCCAGGGCCTCGTTGCAGGCAAGGGCCAGCGTGCGGCCGTCGACCAGGTCGAGCGAGCTCTTGCCGCGCAGGCGATCGACGCCAAAGCGCGCGACCACGATATTGTCGAAGCCCTCGGTCTTGTAGCCCTCGATGATCACCACGTCGACGTCGTTGTAGCGCGACAGCAGCTCGCGCGCGGGCATCTCGTCCTCCTCGCGCGTGTCGGCATACTCCGCCCAGCGCGTGGCGCAAATGAGGCCCACGTGCTTGGAGCCCGCCTGGTGATGGCGCCAGGTATCCTTGGCAGGCACGTCGATATCAAAGCCGTGGTGTCCATGATGCTTGAGCGAGCCGACGCGCAGGCCACGGCGGGTAAGCTCGGCGATGACCTTCTCGACAAGTGTGGTCTTGCCCGAGTTCTGGTAGCCGATGAACGCGATCGCTGGGACGGCCGGGGTGGGAGCTGGGGGCACGGCCGGGGCGGATGCTCTCGCGGGCGCGGCGCCGTCAGCAGCGGCGGCCTCGGCAGCAGCAGCTTGACGCTCCGCGCGATCCCATACGCCCGAGCGGCCACCCTCTTTGTGCAGCAGACGCACATGGACGATCTCCATGCCGCGGTCGACTGCCTTGCACATGTCGTAGATGGTCAAGCATGCGGCACTCGCGCCGGTCAGCGCTTCCATCTCGATGCCCGTCTTGCCCGTCACGCCCGCCGTGACCAGCACGTGAAAGCCGACCTGCCCGTCCGAACGCGCCGGCGCCCAGCCCTCGGGCGTCTCGTCGGCCGGCGTTCCCGCCGGAGCGATGGGTTCGATATCGCACTTGCTTTTGGTGATGAGCAGCGGATGGCACATGGGGATGATGTCGCTCGTGCGCTTGATGGCCATAATGCCCGCCACGCGCGCGCAGGCAAGCACATCGCCCTTCTTGGCGCGGTCCTGCAGCACCATAGCCTGCGTCTCGGGATGCATGAGGATGGTGCCCTCGGCGATGGCGATGCGGTGCGTCTCGGCCTTGTCGGATACGTCGACCATGCGCACCTCGCCCTTGGCGTTTACATGCGTCAGCTCATCGCGGCGCGCGTCGCGGGCGGGCTCGGCGGCAGCGTCGGTGGTCGCCGTTGCGGCTTGCTCGGACGTAGTGTCTTTGCTGGCTGCCGCGGCTTTATGGGCAGACATCGCGGCCCTGCGAGCGGCCTTGGTGGCATCGGCGTACCTGCTCTTGGCCATATGATCATCCTCCGATTTGGGACATAAATCGTTGCGTGCCCTCAATTATCGCGTGTTCCTGCGGTTTGTGGGCCACGGCATCGCGCCAAATCGAAAGTACCTGCATATCATCACCACGGCGCAGCGCCTCGCGCACCGAATACTCGGCATCGCTGAACAGGCAAGGACGCACGCTGCCGTCGGCCGTCAGGCGCAGACGGTTGCAGCTCGCGCAAAAATGGTTGGACATGGCGCTAATGAAGCCGACCGTGCCCGCCGCGCCCGGAAAGCGCCAGTAGCGCGCGGGACCGGCACCGGCAGGAGCGTCGTTGATGTCGAGCGGCTCAAGCTCGCCCAGGCCAGCCGCAGCGGCCCCGGCATTAATGCGCGCCCGCAGCTCGTCACTCGGCACGGTATCGCTCGCGTCCCACAGCTCGGGATTGAGCGTGGGCGCATGAGGATCCACGGCGCAATGCGAGCTCGTGTGCTCATCGCCGATGGGCATGTATTCGATAAAGCGCAGGTGAATGGGGCGGTCGACCGTGAGCCGCGCGAGGGCCGCCACATCCTGGTTGAGCCGGCGGACCACCACGCAGTTGACCTTAACCGGCTCAAAGCCCCAGGTTAGCGCCGCATCGATGCCGGCCATGGTTTGCTCGAGCCGGCCCAGACGCGTGATCTTTCCAAAGAGCGCGGGGTCGAGCGTGTCGAGCGAAATGTTGACGCGGTCGAGCCCGGCGTCTTTGAGCTGCGGCGCCAGCTTGGGCAGCAGGGCACCGTTGGTGGTGAGCGAGATGTCCTCGATCTGCGGGATCGCGCGGATATCGCGGATGAGCGGGATAATGCGGCGGCTGACCAGCGGCTCGCCACCCGTCAGGCGTACGCGACGAATGCCCTCCCCCGCCACCAGACGCACAAAACGGGCGATTTCCTCAGCGCTGAGTAGCTCGTCGTGTGCGCGCGGAGCTACGCCGTCGGCAGGCATGCAATAGATGCAGCGGAAATTGCACTTGTCAGTAACGGCAATGCGCAGGTAGTTGATATCGCGGCCAAAACCGTCATGTTGCGTGCGCTCGTCCACGCAATCCTCCCCTCGCGCAGGCCATTATTCTTCAGGGAATATAGTACCGCACACGGGAACCGGGTCGACACGCGTACGACAGGACAGGCCATTCGAGCAAGATGGACTTCCCGAGCCCATCCTCAGCATTCAAACCGTCCCAACATTCGATACTTTTCCCGATATTGGCAAAAAACGTCGAATGTTGGGACGGTTTAGGTGTTCGCAGAGCTCGAAAGACGAGCTAGACACCCCTAGAGGCCGCCGTTCCAGTGCCGAATCACGAATTCCCGCAGGTCATTCTGCCGTTTCTGGAACGCCTCGCTTCGGTCGCACTTGAGGCCCATAGCGAGCGCGATGGCGTTCATCGCCCGATGCAATTGCAGCCGGTTGGCAAACTGAGTCCCGGTGAGGACGATCATCCTAAAGCCCAGCGCGCTCAGCACGGTCATACGCTCCGCGTCCGATGCACTGCGCTGTTTATCGAGATGGTCCGAGCCGTTGTATTCGACACCCGTATCGCTCGCAGGTGCATATACATCAATCTCGAAATACCCGGCCTTAGCGAGATATTTGAACTCGTTGGGGACATCGACCCGATGGTTGAGCTCGACCCTGGTATACCCGAGCCCTCCCTGGGAACGTTTCGCGACGACCATGATTGCGGTGGCAGTCTCCATGGGCGACCGCGCGCCATCGTGCACGCGTTTGAGCACGGCAGTCGCACGTGTAGCCCCCTGACGAGATCGGTTCTCATCGCAATAGGCGACCAAGTCGGCAACGGTATACCTCTGCCCCATCTCGATATAATCGCCTGTCGCCAGATGATTCAAATGGTATCGGGCGCAGATTTCATACCCATATTCCAGCTGTTCGGGTTCACTCATCCACGAACCCGCCTGTACGAAGCACATGGCCTCATCAACCACCAGAAGGCCTTCTGCTACCTCGATAAGATGATCCGAGGGTATGGGCGCCCCAAACACATGGCGTCGGAGACCCGCCGGCCGAGAGCGTTCAAAATCGAAGCTGACCAGCGTGTCGATACGATCGAGCTCCTCATGCGGAATGCCAAGTGAGACCAGGTAGTCGGTAACGATCCCGACCGCCGCAGATATTCTCAGCCCCTTGGCATCGAGTCCCAATTTGGGCAGGCCCGCAGTCGGCTCCGCTTCGCCGGCAATCGAGTCCTCATCGTATAGACTGCTTGCTCGCGAGAGCGGCTCGGACGGTCGCGCCACGTTGTGGTACAGCCAGGCAGTCTTATGGGACAGGACGATCGGCAGGTCCATGAGCCCTCCAATGGGTCGGATAACCAACCTTATTCCCCTGCTCGCGGATTCGCACACCTTCGCATGCAAGTTAGCGATTCCACCTGATCGGATGACAGAAAAACCGTCCCAGCATTCGATGCTTTTTCTCAAAATCGAGAAAAACGTCGAATGTTGGGACGGTTTGAAGCGGGGTGAGGAGCATGGAGAGCCAAAGCACCGTGCTCAAACGGGTTAATCCAGCTCCTTTAAGCCATGCGCCAACTGCCAGTACTCGCCGTGTTGGGCTAGGAGCTCCTCGTGGGTGCCGCGTTCGATGATGCGACCGTGCTCGAGGACCATGATCGCGTCGGCGTCGCGGACGGTGGACAGGCGGTGCGCGATCATAAACGTGGTGCGGCCGCGCATGATGCGGTCCATGCCGCGCTCGATGAGCTTTTCGGTGCGCGTGTCGATGGAGCTTGTGGCCTCGTCCAGGATGAGTACCGGCGGATCGGCAACGGCCACGCGCGCGATGGCGAGCAGCTGGCGCTGGCCCTGCGACAGGTTGGCACCGTCGGCCGTGACCGGCGTGTCGTAGCCTTGCGGCAGGCGGCGAATAAACGAGTCGGCGCAGGCGGCCTCGGCGGCGGCGCGCACTTCCTCGTCGGTCGCGTCGAGCTTGCCAAAGCGAATGTTCTGCGCAATGGTGCCGCTAAACAGGTGCGTATCCTGCAGCACAATGCCGAGCGACCCGCGCAGGCTAGCCTTGGCGATGTGCTTGACGTCGATGCCGTCGTACGTGATCTCGCCGTCATCGACCTCGTAGAAGCGGTTGATGAGGTTAGTGATGGTCGTCTTTCCGGCGCCCGTCGAGCCCACAAACGCGATCTTTTGCCCCGGCTTGGCAAACAGGTTGAGGTCCGTGAGCACACGGGTGCCCGGCACGTAGGAAAAGTCCACGGCATGGAAGCGCACGTCGCCGGCAAGCGGGACCAAGCCGCACGTGAGCTCGGTACCGTCGGCAGCCACCGCGCGGCCCGACCCATCAACGGCAGCCACATCATGCAGGTGCCCGTACGAGCCCACGCCCTGGCCCTCGGGAATCTTCCACGCCCACGCGGCATCGCCCGTCTGCACCAGCTCCACGCAGCCCTCGTCAACCTCGGGCTTAAGATCCATGGCAGCAAACAGGCGCTCGGCACCGGCCAACGCGTTGAGCAAGAAGTTGCCCAGCTGCGTGAACTGGTTGATGGGCATGGCAGCCTGGCGTACAAAGACCAGGTAACTTGCAAGCGCGCCCACGTCGACGAGCCCCTTGATGCAGAGTATGCCGCCTGCCACCGCAACGATCGCATAATTGACGTAGCCAATCACGACGGTCATGGGCACCATGGAGTTGGCATAGCTCACAGCGGCGGTGCCGGTGCGGCGAAGCTCGTCGTTGCGGCAGGTGAAACCGGCGACATTCGCCGCCTCGTGATTAAAGACCTTGATGACCTTTTGGCCCGAGACCATCTCTTCGATATATCCGTCCAGGTCGCCAAGCGATGCCTGCTGGGCGGCAAAGAAGCGCTTAGAGCGCGCGCCCGAGTAGCGCGCATACAGCACAATGGCCGCATCGCACACGAGCGTGATAATCGTGAGCTGCCAGTTAAGGATGATGAGCATGGCCGTGGTGCCCACAACCTGAATGGCGGCCTGAATCACGTTGGCAAAGCTGTTGTTGAGCGCCTCGGAGACGGTGTCAACGTCGTTGGTGAAAAAGCTCATGATGTCGCCCGAGCGCGTGCTGTCAAAATAACTGAGCGGCAGCGTCTGGATGTGCGCGAACAGGTCGCGGCGAATATCGGACACCACGCGTTGGGCCGCGCGCACCATGATCTGTGAGTAGCCCAGGGCCGAGAGCACGCCCGCGGCGTAGATGATCGCCGTCAGGATGACCTGTTTGGCGAGCAGTTCCTCCCCGCCCGTGGCCAAACCGTTAACGATGGGGCGCACCATGTAGGTGCCGGCGAGGCTCGCGATGGCGGCGACGGAGGCGAGCACGCCCACCGCGAGCAACGAGAACTTGGCATGCCCCATGTAGGAGAGCAGGCGGCGCACCGTGCGCTTGAGGTCGGCCGGGCGTGCTTGGGCTGCGGTCTTAGGCATGGCGCTCACCCCCTTCCAAGGGCGATCCGCTGGGAACGGAGGAAAACGGATCATTCGCGCAGCCATCGTCGCTGGCGTCCGCGTTCCCCGTAAACTCCATCTGCGAGGCGTAAATCTCCTGGTAGATGTTGTCATCCGCCAGCAGTTCCTCGTGCGTGCCCACGCCGTGGACACGACCGTCGTCCAACACCACAATGCGATCGGCATCCATGACGCTCGCGATGCGCTGGGCGATGATGAGCACGGTCGTATCGGGAATCTGCGCGATGTGCTCGCGAATCTTAGCGTCGGTCGCCATATCGACCGCGCTGGTGGAGTCATCAAAAATGAGCACGCGCGGATGCTTGAGCAGCGTGCGCGCGATGCACAGGCGTTGCTTCTGGCCACCCGAAACACCGGCGCCGCCTTGGCCCAACTCGCCGTCCAACCCGCCGATGCGATCAAGGAACTCGTCCACGCACGCCGCGCGGCAAGCCGCGAGGAGCTCATCGTCCGACGCCTGCGGATTGCCCCACTGCAGGTTCTCGCGCACGGTGCCCGTGAACAGCACATTCTTTTGCAACACAATGCCCACGGCATCGCGTAGGGTCGCGAGGTCGTAGTCGCTCACATCGTGTCCGCCCACAAGCACGGCGCCCTCGGTGGCGTCGTACAAGCGCGCAATCAGCTGCACAAGCGAGCTCTTGCCCGAGCCCGTGCCGCCGAGGATGCCCACCGTCGAGCCGCTCTCGATGCGAAGGTCGATATGCTCGAGCACATCCTCGGCTGCATCCGCGCGGTATTTAAAGGAAACGTCGCGAAACTCGATACTGCCGTCCGCTGGCTCCGCAGTCGCGAGGTCTCCCGCAGGGTTGGCGATAAAGGGCTCCTCATCGAGCACCTCTGCGATACGGCCCACACTCGTGAGAGCGCGCGTGAGCAGCAAAAACACGTTGGAAATCATCATGAGCGAGTTCATAATCAGCAGCACGTAGCTCATAAAGCCCGTGAGCGAGCCCACGCCCAAGCGGCCTTCGATGATCATGCGGCCGCCAATCCACAAGATCGAGAGCGCAGCCACGTACATCGAGAGTTGGAACACCGGCAGGTTGAGCACAGCGGTGCCAAAGGTCTTGGTCGCCGTGCCAGCGAGCTCGGTATTGACGGTGTCGAACTTGTCGCACTCGTGCTCGGCGCGCACGTAAGCCTTCACGGCGCGCACGGCGGTAAGGTCCTCTTGCACCACGCCGTTGAGGTGGTCCATCGAGGTCTGGAGTTGGCGGTAGAGCGGGCTCACGCGCACGGTAATGATACCGAGCACGATGGCGAGCATCGGCAGAATGACGGCAAAGACCGCCGCGAGCTCGCGCGAGAGCACAAAAGCGTAGACGAGGCCCATGACCAGATTTACCGGCCCGCGCACCATGGGGCGGAAGCCGTTACCTACGGCGTTTTGAATCACGGTGATGTCGGTGGTCATGCGAGTGACAAGCGAGCTGGCGTCGTAGTTGTCCAGATTGCCAAAAGCGAGCGTCTGGATCTTGCGATACTCGGCCTCGCGCAGGTTAGCGCCCAGCCCCGAGGCAACGCGGGCGGACGTGCGTGCATAACCCAAGCCAAGTACCAGCGAACATGCGGCGCATACCAGCATATACGTGCCCTGCAACAGCATGTAGTTGATGTCGCCCGCGGGCACGCCCACATCGATGATATTTGCCATGATGACCGGGATAAACAGCTCGAGCGCCGTCTCGGCAGTCACAAAGAACACGCCGAGCATGGCGTCGCGGCGGTATGCCCCCAGATAGGAAAACAAAATCTTGAGATTGCGCACGCAGGTTCATCCCCCATCAAACGTTGTTCGCAAACCCACGTATTATGGCGCGCCGTGCGGCGGTGTCAAGTGTTCCGAAATCGATTTCTGCAAGGCTAGTGCAGGCGCTAAGCTCGCAAGGTGCATCTCTGTATTCAATTGGAAATGAACGCGAGCGCGACTTTTTTCGCCCCGCTGCCAACATAAACCTTGACTCAACAATCGTTGTAGGGTTTTCACTACACTGGTAGCAAAACGAACCCAGCCAGAAAGCCCCGCCCATGGAACACGACCTCACACGCGGCAATGTCCTCAAGACCATCGCGGTCTTTACCCTGCCCTATATGCTCTCGTACTTTTTACAGATGCTCTACGGCATGGCCGACCTGTACATGATGGGGCAGTTTAGCGGCGCCGCCGGCATCACCGCCGTGGGCAATGGCGCGCAGACGCTCTATATCATTACCGTAACGCTCGTGGGCCTGGCCATGGGAACGACAGTTATCGTCGGCCACGCCGTGGGTTCGCGTCGGTTTGACCGCGCCGAGACCGCCATCGGCAACACCATCACGCTCTTTATGGGTGTCTCGGTGGTGCTGGCCGCTATCTTGCTCGCACTGTGCCCGCAGATCGTGGCGCTCATTGGCACGCCGGCCGAGGCGGTCGAAGGAACCGCCGCCTACCTGCGTATCTGCTTTATGGGCATTCCCTTTATCGCCGCGTACAACATCCTCTCGGCCATCTTTCGCGGCCTAGGCGATTCGCGCTCGCCCATGTACGTGATTGGCGTGGCATGCATCATCAACATCGCGCTCGACTTTCTGTTTATCGGCCACATGGGGCTCGGCCCCGTAGGCGCGGCGCTCGGTACGGTGACCGCGCAGACGGCCAGCGTTGCCCTCGCGCTCGTGTGGCTCAAGAGCCGCCGTACGCACATTCACCTCAAACGCAGCGACCTGCGCCCCCAGCCCGAGGTGCTCGGCAGCATTCTTAAAATCGGCGTGCCCGTGGCTGTGCAGGACGGCTGCATCCAGGTGGCGTTTATGTTTATCACCGTCATCGCCAACCACCGCGGCCTGGTTGATGCCGCCGCCGTGGGCTTGGTCGAGAAGATGATCAGCTTTTTGTTTATCGTGCCGAGTTCCATGGGCGCTACCGTCAGCGCGCTCACGGCGCAAAACGCCGGCGCGGGCAAGGGCGACCGCGCGCGTCAGGTGCTCAAGGATGCCATGACCATCTCGGTGGTGTACGGTTGCCTAATCACGGTGCTGATGTGGCTGGTGGCACCGGCGTTTATCGGCTTTTTTGCCAAGGACCCCGCGGTGGTCGCCGCCGGTACTGGCTATATGCACAGTTATATTTTCGACGCGATTTTTGCCGGCATCCACATTTGCTTTAGCGGCTTTTTCGCTGCATACGGCAAGAGCTACATCGGCTTTGCGCACAACGTGCTGGCCGTGGCGCTCATTCGCGTGCCCGGCGCATGGCTGCTGTCGAATGCCTATTCCGACACGCTGTTTCCCATGGGCATCGCCTCGCCGTGCGGATCGATTCTGTCGGCGGTCATCTGCGTGATTGCATTTACCATGCTCAACCGCCGTGGGGCTTTTGACAAACTGGTAGCGTAGCGGGGCGACGCAAAATCGCCCTGATCGACGACATCATCAGCGACGACCCAGCAACCTACGTGACGCAGATCACGGTGCCGGTCTCTCTAGGCTAGACCGAGCCTCGCCTCTAACTCGGTCAACGCCTCAAAGGCATCGCGAGATGCACCCGCCGCGCGCTCGCGCTCGGCAACGCAAATTCGCATCATTAAGCGCTCTTTTGCCTGCACTTGGGAATGCCTCGCGCGCCCTTCCGCCTGCGAGCAATTGCGATTCTCGATATCCATTACGCCTCCGGCACCTCACCGGTCGCCAGGATCTGCTCGAGTGCGTCCTCATCCAGCACGGGCACGCCCAGCTGCTCGGCCTTGGTGAGCTTGGAGCCCGCTTTGGGGCCGGCGACCAGATAGCTCGTCTTCTTTGACACACTGCCCGAAACCTTGGCGCCGAGCACCTTGAGCGCCGCGCCCGCCTCGTCGCGCGTACGGTTGACGAGCGTGCCGGTGAGCACGAAGGTCAGACCCGCGAGTGGCTGTGCGTCGGCGAGCTCGCCTGCCACGCCGGCATCGGCTGCGGCTTGCGCGTGTGCGGCACCCAGGTCGACCTCGAGCGACAGGCCCGCCTGACGCAGGCGCTCCAGCACGGCAAGGTTTTCGGGCACGGCCAGGAACTGCTTGACGCTCGCCGCAATCTTGGGACCGATGCCCTCGCACTCGGCGATGTCCTCTTCGCTCGCCAAGATGAGCTTGTCAATCGACAGGAATCGCTCGGCAATGACCTCGCCCACGCTCTTACCTACGTGGCGGATGCCCAGGGCAAACAGCACGCGGCCGAGCGGCTGACTCTTGGACTTGTTGAGCTCGGCGATGATTTTCTCGGCCGTCTTGAGACCCACCGGAATGGGATCGCCCTTCTTGACGCCCTTTTTGCTGTTGGAGCTGGCATAGGTGCGCCCCGTGTCCAGGCCTGCGATGTCGTCGACCGTGAGCTGGTAGAAGTCCGCGACATCGTGGATCAGGCCGGCGGCGATCATCTTGTCGACGATCTCGTCGCCCAGGCCGTCGACGTCCATGCAGCCGCGGCTCACCCAGTGGAGCAGGCGCTCCTTGAGCTGCGCGGGGCAGTCGATGGACACGCAGCGGTAGGCCACCTCGCCATCCTCGTGGACCACGGGGCTGCCGCACACGGGGCAGACCTCGGGCATGTGCCAGTCGACCGAATCGGCCGGGCGCTTGTCGAGGACCGGGCCCACGACCTCCGGGATTACGTCGCCTGCCTTGTGCACGATGATGGTATCGCCCTCGCGCACGTTTTTGCGACGGATCTCGTCGATGTTATGCAGCGTGGCGCGCGCGATGGTGGAGCCGGCGACCGTCACCGGGTCGAACTCGGCGACCGGTGTGAGCACACCGGTGCGGCCCACCTGGATGCGAATTTCGCGCAGGACGGTCTGCTTTTCCTCGGGCGGGAACTTAAAGGCAATGGCCCAGCGCGGCGCGCGGGCGGTAAAGCCCAGGTCGAGCTGCTGCTGAAAGCTATCGACCTTTACGACCACGCCGTCGATGTCGTAATCGAGGTCACCGCGGTGCTCGAGCGCCTGGGCGCAGAACTCGTGGACCTCGGCCGGCGTGGCGCAACGTGCCACGTTGGGGTTGACGCTAAAGCCGGCACTGCGCAGCCAATCGAGGAACTCGCGCTGGCTGTGGACGTGCAGCGGGTCGGTATCGGCGATGGCATAGATAAAGGTGGCCAGGTCGCGGCGCGCCGTGACCTTGGGATCCTTTTGGCGCAGGCTGCCGGCGGCGGCGTTGCGCGGGTTGGCGAAGGGGTCGCGGCCCTCGGCATCGGCCTCTTCATTCAGACGAACAAAGCTGCCCTTGGGCATATAGACCTCGCCGCGCACCTCAATGGTGCGCTCGCGGTCGGCACCCATGTGGACAAGCGCCGGCTCGGACAGGTGCATGGGAACATCCTTGATGGTGCGCACGTTGAGCGACACGTCCTCGCCCGTGGTGCCATCGCCGCGTGTAGCTGCACGTACGAAGGTGCCGTTTTGGTAGGTAAGGGCCACGCCCAGGCCGTCGATCTTGAGCTCGCAGGTATAGGTGACGCTACCGGCGCCGAGCGCATCCTCGGTGCGTTGGAGCCACGCGTCGAGCTCGTCCACGTCCATGGCATCGTCCATGGAATACATGCGTGCCATGTGCGTTACCGGCGTAAACTGCTCGCTCACGTAGCCGCCCACGCGCTGGGTATAGCTGTCGGGCGTCACCAGGTCGGGATAGGCCGCCTCGAGCTCCTGCAGCTCAACGAGCATTTTGTCGAAGGCGGCGTCCGTGATCTCGGGTGCATCGAGCATGTAGTAGCGATAGGCGTGGTAATCGAGCTCGTGGCGCAGCTCGGCCGCGCGCGCTGCCGCCTGGGCATGGGCGTCGGTCGGTGTAGCGGTATCCGTGCTCGCGGGCGTTTCGGTATCGATGTCCACGCCGTCACCAAACAGGCTCGATTGCTCCATAGCGGCACTCCTTCGCTCGATTTCAAACGGATACTAGAGTACCACCGGTCACGATGGGGCCGAATAACCCTTTCGAACCGCACCGAATCGGCAGCCGCCAGACTGGGGTGGACAGTTAGTTCAGATACGTATAAATCCTAGAACTGAATCAGGCACGAACACCTCTGTTTCGACTAATTTTGACTCCTCGAGACCATGTAAACGTCCCACTCTCCCTTCCAAACACCCATCCGAGCCCCATCCCAATCAATAATTGCTCAAAACGCATCCCAAGCTGCCCCAGATTTATACGTATCTGAACTAACTGTCCAGACCATTACGAACCAGGCCTCTTGCCAGCCACAAGTGATCCGTTTTCCTCCGTCCCCAACGGATCAATAAGAAAAGAGGAGCTGTCCCGTGCATGGCGGGACAGCCCCTCTGGCATCAGTATGTGCGAAATGGCTCGTTAGTAGCCTTGGCCGTAGCCTTGACCCTGGCCCTGCTGGCCCAGCAGCTCCTCCAGGTACTGGCGCAGCTGCTCGTCGGTAATACCGCCGTTGCCGGTGTCGGTCGAACTGTCGTCCTGCTGCTGGTTCTGCAACTCCTCATCGGAGCCCAGCTCGACGGTGACCTTCTTCTCTTCCTTGCCGCGCATGAGCGTGATCTCGACCTTCTCGCCCACCTCGTGGCTGCGCAGCGCGATGATCAGGCCATCGGCGCTCGTAATCTCGTCGTCGCCCAGCTTGGTAATGACATCGCCCTCTTGGATGCCGGCCTTGGCGGCGGGACCGTCCTCGGCGACGCTCTCCACGTACGCACCACTATCGGTGCTCAGCTTGTTGGTGCGAGCGTTAAGCGCATTGACGCTCGAAAGCGTAGCGCCCATGTACGGATGCACCGGTGTCTTGCCGTCGATAATCTGGTCGGCAATGTTCTTGGCGTAGTTAACCGGAATGGCAAAGCCCACGCCCGAGCTGGAGCCCGAATAGCTCTCGATAAGCGAGTTGATACCCACGAGCTCGCCGTTGTCGTTGACGAGCGCGCCACCGGAATTGCCCGGGTTGATGGCGGCATCGGTCTGGATCATGTTGGCGTAGATAGTGTTACCGCTGGTAGAGCTCATGGCCGTGGAGCGATACAGCGCCGACACAATGCCCGTGGAGACAGACTGCTCGTTGCCGAACGGCGAGCCGATTGCCATAACCCACTCGCCAACGTTGAGCTTGGAGGAGTCGCCGATCTCAATCGGCGTGAGCTTGGAGGCGTCGGCGTCCTTGAGCTTGATGACGGCCAGGTCGCTCGAGGCGTCGTTGCCCACGAACTCGGCCTCATAGGTGGTGCCGTCGTCCATGGTCACCACGTACTGGTCGTAACCATCGACCACGTGGTTGTTGGTGAGGATGTGGCCCTCGGTATCGAGCACAACGCCCGAACCGACGCTGCCCGAGCTGTCCGACTCGTCGGCAGACTGCGAAAGCGAGCCATTCTGGCTGCCGCTCGAAGTGGCAGTAATGGAAACCACGGAGGGCAATGCCTTGGCAGAAACGGCCTCGGCCAGCGTGGTGTCCTCGGAGTCGATCGTAATCTTTTGCGTCGACGAACCCGAAGCACCCGCCGTCACGGCATTCTTGCCGCCACCGATATTGAGCGTACCGCTCATAATGAGCGCAATGACCAGCAGGGCGCCGCAGGCACAGCCGGCGAGTGCCGTAATAAAAATCGGCAGCTTTTTGGTCTTGGTCTTGACCACTGTGTGCTTGTTCACGACCTGCGCACCGCCCAGCGGCTTGCCGGTCTGCGTGTCGTAGGCCTGCACGTAGGGAATGTTGCTACCGGCAGGCGTCGACTCCACCTGCACGCGCGGCTGCTGCTGGGTCTCGCCGGCGTTGCCCGCATCCTGGGGACGCTGGGAATCGTACTCGCTCATGGCTGCGATCCTTTCGTCAAATAACCAAAGGCCCGCCAAACATATGGCGGGCCATCATTGTTCACGTTGAGTTGTACCCCAATATGCGGGCGCAAGTGTATGAGAACGCAATCTTTTAGGAAGGCTTAAGTTCTGTTGCAGGCCCGAAAGGAACCCGCACCTGCGTCAATACCACCACGAAGGTGCGTGTCCCCTTTGTGGCGGAAATCTAGTCCTTAAACAGATAGCCCACGCCGCGGACGGTGGTGATGTGTGCCGCGATCTGCGGGCCCACCTTGGAGCGGATACGTCGAATGTGCACGTCAACGGTGCGCGTGCCGCCGCAGTACTCAAAGCCCCACACGCGGTGCAGCAGCACCTCGCGGCTGTAGGCGCGGTTGGGGTGCGTTGCCAAAAAGCTCAGCAGCGAGTACTCCATCAGCGTCAGGTCGATAGGCTCGTTATCGAGTGTCACCTGGTAGGTTGCCAGGTTAATCTCGAGGTTATCGATATTGAGCACATCGTCGGCGGCGACGGTCTCCTCCTCGCCCATCAGACGCTGCGCTCGAGCCTTAAGCTCGTTGGGCGTCGCCGTGGGGCATACAAAGTCGGCATGCGCGTGATTAGGCAGGCGCAAGGTAGCGAGCGCCTCGTCGTCGACGATCACCAGCATGGGAACGCCGCCGCGATCGTCGAGCCATTTGGCAATCTGATCGATGCGGTCGCTGCGGATGCCATCGGAATCGAGGATCAGCAGGTCAAAGTCGTGCGCCGCAGTCGGCGAATCGGGGGTTGCCAGGCTCACCTCGACACCCAGGGTGGTCGTCAAGCTGCGGGCAAACTCGTGGAAGCGCGTCGTGCGCGCCATGAACAGGGCACTCTTTTCGGACATATCGGCCTCCAAGGAAATGAGCTCAATCGTACTGGAACGAGTCAGCGCGATTAGGAGTTCGCCAGGTAGTGCTTGATCTCCCACTCGGTAATCGTGGACTCAAACTTATGCCACTCGTCGCGCTTCTTTTTGAGGAAGAAGCTGTGGATGTGCTCGCCGAGGGCATCCTTCATAAACTGCGAGTCCTCAAACACGTCGAGCGCCTCTTTGAGCGAACGCGGCAGCGGCGTGTAGCCGGCCTCGACCATCTGACGGTCGGTAAGCTTGAGCGTCTCGGCCGTGGCCTCGGGCGGGAGCTCCAGCTTGCGCTCGATGCCGTCCAGACCAGCCGCAAGCGTGACGGCGTTGACCAGGTACGGATTGGCCATGGGATCGGGGCTGCGCAGCTCGATGCGCGTGGACAGCTGCTTGCCGGGCTTGTAGACCGGGATGCGGACCATGCTCGCGCGGTTGCGCAGGCCCCACGTGGCGTACTGCGGCACGGAGTCGCCACCTGTGGTGATGCGCTTGTACGAGTTGACCGTGGGGTTGGTGATGGCGCTGATCTCGCGCGCGTGCGCCAGGATGCCGGCCATATAGTGCTTGGCGATATCGGAGAGATGGTACTTCTCGTCGTCCTCGCCCCAAAAGACGTTGTTGCCGTCGTGGTCGAACAGCGACTGATGCAAAAACATGGCGCTGCCGTCCTCACCCGCCAACGGCTTGGGCATAAAGGATGCGTGGCAACCGCTCTCGTAGGCCTGCTGCTTAATGATGAGTTTGGCCGTGGTGATGGCGTCGGACATGCTAAGGGCCTCGGCGTGGCGCAGGCTCATACCGTGCTGCGAGCGGCCGGCGGCGTGAAAGGTGTACTCCACGGGCACGGACATCTTCTCGAGCGTGAGGACCGTGTTACGACGCAGGTCGCGGGCGGCATCGCTCACCGAAAGATCGAAGTAGCCCACGTTGTCGAGCGGCTCGGGGGTGTGCTCGTCGGGGAAGTAGTAATACTCCAGCTCGGCGCCCACGTTAAGCAGATAGCCAGCCTTCTCGGCCTTGCGGAACATGCGGCGCAGGGCATCGCGCGGGTCGCCGGCAAAGGGCTTGCAATCGGGAGTGCACACGTCGCAGAACACACGGGCGACGCCGTTGTGGCTCGGGCGCCACGGCAGAATCTGGAAGGTCGAAGCATCGGGAAACGCCAGCATGTCGGCTTCCTCGGGCGTGGCAAAACCCTCGATGGCCGAGCCGTCAAAGCCGATACCCTCCTCAAAAGCGACCTCGAGGTCCTCGGGGCTAATGGCAAAGTTCTTGAGGCGGCCGAGAATGTCAACAAACCACAGACGCACAAAGCGGATGTCACGCTGCTCTACAGAGCGGAGTACGTAATCGATGTTCTGCTGGTTCATGTCGCTCCCCTTTCTTTCGGGCGGGTTTCGACTGGTCTATATCGCAGATACTATCGCAGAAAAATGTTTCCGCAGGGTTAAAGCGTATCAAGCGCTCAAAAAACGTGCGCGAACAGGCCGTTGCGAACGAGCGACTAGCGAGAGGTCGAGGCGCGGTGTTCGATGTGGCCGGGGATCTCGATGCGTTTGGGCGCCAGCTTTGCGGCCTCGCCCACGGTGGTGGTAACGACGTCGATGCGCTCGGACAGGCGCTCGACTACGCGCTCGGCAATGGTAAGGGTGTCTTGCGCTGCCGTGGTCACACCGCCAAAGAGCACATGGTTCCAGGGGTAGTCGTCAAACGTCGCGATTTTGAGCCCCGCCGGCAGCGAGGGACCAAGCTGCGCCAGCGCCTCGGTCAGGCGCAGGAAGACCAGGCCGTTGACAGCAATGAGGCCGAGCTTTTTGCCTGCATAGCCGCGGATGGTCTCGTCCAAGCGGCCGACGCCCGAGGCGCCACCGTCGGCCAGAGTGACGACCTCACCCGCAAGGCCGCGTCGCGAAAGTTCGTCGGCAAAGGCCTCGGCACGCTCGCGACGCACGGGGCTGTCGTCGCTTGCCTCGGTGAGCAGGCACAGGCGCTCGCTGCCAGCGGCGGCGAGCTCGTCTACCAAGCCGGCGACCAGCTCACGGTTGTTAGATGTCACTAGATCGACACCGCCGTCGGCAACGTCGCGGTCGAGCAGCACGACGGGCAGACGTCCCGCTGCCGCGGCGATCGCCTCGTCATTGCCTCCGCAGGTGTTGACGACCAGGCCGTCCACGCCAGCATCGATAAGTCTGGTGAGCGACTCTGCCTCCTTGGCGGGGTCGTTGCCGCTAATGGCCGTCATGAGCGAGCAGCCGCGCGCGGCGGCGCTGGCGGAAAGCCCTTCGAGCATGGCGCTGGAGAACGGGTTAGCAATGTCGGCCAAGATCACGCCGATGAGGTTGGTACGCGAGCTGCGCAGATTGCGCGCGGCGGCACGTGGACGATAGCCGGTGCGCTCGATAACTGCCGCGATGCGAGCACGGGTTTCCTCGGTCATCTGCCCGGGGCGGTTGTTGAGATAGCGCGAGACCGTGGCCGGGCTCACGCCCGCCTCGGCAGCAATGTCCTTAATCCTCATCTGCGCCATAGCGCACCCCGTTTCCCAATTGTCGGCAGTCTGAGCCATTTTAGGCATTTTTTTAAAAATCTCGCTTGCAAAACGCTGTAGGTGAGTATACTACAACTCGAAACGAAACCGATTTCGTAAACCGATTTCGGCAAGCGTTGGCACGGAGGTGCAAAGATGCACCCTACCGTCTTGGCACCTCCGTGCCAACGCCATATCAAAGGTGTACGCACGAGCAAGAAGGAGCTGCGCGACCATGGGTAAAACGGTTCTTACCTTCGGCGAGATCATGATGAGGCTCTCGCCCAAAGACCATCTGCGCATTGAGCAGGCGACCGAGTTTGATGTCCGCTACGGCGGCGCCGAGGCCAACACCGCGCTTTCCCTGGCCTACCAGGGTGACAAGGCAGCTTACGTCTCCGTTGTCCCGGCCAACCGTCTGGGCGAGTGCGCCCTGCGTTCGCTGAAGGTCTACGACGTCGATACCTCGCGCGTCGTGCGCCAGGGCGACCGTCTTGGCTCCTATGTGTTTGAGGTCGGCGCCTCGCAGCGCGGCAACGGCTGCGTCTACGACCGCAAGTACTCTGCCATCAACATGGCCAAGCGCGACGTCTTTGACTGGGACGAGATCCTCAAGGGTGTCGATGTCTTTTACTTCTCCGGCGTGACGCCCGCCGTCTCCGACGAGATGGCCGCCGCCTGCAAGGATGCCCTCACCGCCTGCCGCGCCAAAGGCATCACCACCGTGTGCGACGTGAACTATCGCGGCAAGATGTGGTCGCCCGAGAAGTCGCAGGCCACCATGAAGGAACTCCTGCCGCTCGTTGACATCTGCATTGCCAACGACGAGGACGCTCCTGCCGGCCTCGGTATGACCTGCGTCTCCGGCTCCCTTGCCCACGGCATCGAGGAGCGCGACACCTACGTCGAGATGGCCCGTCAGATCTGCGCCGAGTACGGTTGCAAGAAGGTCGCCTCGGTCGTCCGCAACATCTCCTGCGTCGAGCGCTCCATTTGGATGGGCATGCTCTTTGACGCCGAGAGCGGCGAGCACTGGTTCTCCCCTGCTCACGACGTGCACGTGCTCGAGGGCGTTGCCGCCGGCGACGCTTTCAACGCCGGCCTCGTCCATGCCCTCATCAACGACTTTGACCCGCAAGACGCCGTCAACTACGCCATCGCGGCCTCGATCCTCAAGCTCACTATCAAGGGCGATTCCAACCTGGTAACCGCAGACGAGATCGCAGCCGTGGCATCCGCCGCCGACGGTGGCACCCGCGTCGCCCGTTAATTCGTTCCCCATTCCGCGGACTGCAGCTTTCCATACCCATACCTCTGCAGCCCGCTCCCCGATTTCTCCGGTCGGGCAAAACTACCAGTCCCATTCCGGTTTTGCCCGGCATTCCCTACACGACTGGTCGCGTAGCCGGTTTTGGAATTGCTTGGACCCCAAGCAGTGCCTCCGATAACCAATCCAAAACCGGCTCATGACCAGCACATTTGGCAATCACGCGCCCGTGCGCGCCTCACATCGAAAGGAACACTATGTTCGATCAGTTCTACACCACGCTTGAATCCCTGGGCATCGTGCCGGTCGTCGTGCTCGATAAGGTCGAGGACGCCGCACCGCTCGCCCATGCCCTTATGGCAGCCGGCATGAAGTCCGCCGAGGTCACCTTCCGCACTGCCTGCGCCGCCGAGTGCATCGCCGCTATGGCCGAGGCCGAGCCCGAGATGTGCGTCGGCGCCGGCACTGTCCTGACCGTCGAGCAGGTTGAGCAGGCCCGCACCGCCGGTGCCAAGTTCATCGTCTCGCCGGGTTACAACGAGGACGTCGTGAAGCACTGCATCGACATCGACCTGCCCGTCCTTCCCGGCACCGTGACCCCCTCCGAGGTCACTGCTGCCGAGAATCTGGGCCTCAAGGTCACCAAATTCTTCCCCGCGGCTCAGTATGGCGGCCTCAACACCATCAAGGCCCTCGCTGCTCCGTTTGTCGGCCATCGCTTTATGCCCACCGGCGGCGTGAACACTGCCAACGTCGAGGAGTACCTGAGCTCCAGCGCCATCATCGCCTGTGGTGGCACCTGGATGGTCAAGCCGGCCCTGTTCGCCGACGGCGACTTTTCCAAGGTCGAGCAGATCGCCCGCGAGGCCATGGACGTCGTCAAGAAGGTCCGCGGCTAGGTTTAGCTCTCTATCGTGAAAGGGGGCGTGTCCTAGACCTCGCCCCCTTTCTTTTAAAGCGGCTCGGAAGCGCGCCGTTTCCGTCACGAACAAGAACCGAAACCGTCTTGTATGCTGATAGAACGTGACGGAAGCGACACGCCCCCAAGCCGCTTTGCTTTCCCGGTCAATCAACCGACTCAACATAATCCAGTCCACCAAAACAGCTGCGGCGCCGTCTGGAGGAATGGACCCTTGCTTCCGGTCTTTTCCTCCAAGCGGCGCCGCAGCCTTTTCATGCCCCGATTGCACCCCCGCACTTGCGATGAAATACGGACTGCTTACGTCGTCAAAGCCGCAAAACAGTCCCTATTTCACCGCAACTAATGTAGGGAACGAGTTAGATGGCCGAGTCTTTGGACAGCTCAAAGTAGTCGGGATGCAAGGCGATAACCGGGCCCTGCTCCTCGGGCATCAGATGCAGGTGCGTCTCTGCCAGGTAGCTCGCCGTGTCGGTATCGCCCTTTTTAATGGCCTCGAGAATCCGGCGATGCTGCCGACGAATCGGCTCCCAATCCAGATCCTGCGACACCATACGCAACCAGTTGTATCGCTCAAAATGCGTGTTGACGCTCTTCATCCAATCCCACAACATGTGGCGGCCGGCAATCTCAAAACATGTCTCATGAAACAGGTTGTCCAGATCAAAAAAGCGACGCGTTTCGCTGTGGTCGAGCGACTCGGACTCGGCAAGAATCTGCTCGAGCCGATGCTTTTGCTCGGGCGTGGCGGCAGAGCAGCATTTAATGAGCACACTTCTCTCGAGTTTCTCGCGCAAGAAACAGGCGTTCTCGGCGCGCTCCATGCTGATTTTTGAGACATAGGTGCCGCTTTTGGGACGCGTTTCCACCAGCTCTTGCTCGCGCAGGCGCACAAAGGACTCGCGAATGGGCGTGCGCCCGATTCCCGTCACCTTTTCCAGACCAATCGCCGAAAGGCGCGTGCCGGGCTTGAGCTCGGCATAGATGATCTTGGAGCGCAATGCGTTGTATGCCTGATCTTGCAGGCTCTGATAATGCTGGTGCTGTTCCATAAAGCCCTCGAATGAAGCCCACGGTTTGTCGATTTTCATCACGTAATACTAGCGCATCCCCCATCCCCACAGTTGCGGTGAAATGGGGGCGCTGACACCCATGCACAACTTAGGTGGCTTTGACGTGACCAGACGTGACCGCCGCTATCTCGGCGCTGATCTTAGGCAACGTCGCCGGCATCGCCAGCAAGTTGTTCACCCGGCACTTTGTGCGCGCCGCATTTGAAAAGTAGCACTACACGCGGGGCCAACGGGCAGCCCATGCTCACTTGTCTCTCGAGCTTGCCCTCCTCGATCAGGACAATCGTGCCGTCCGCACAGCAGGGCGAGTTCACCGTTTACCTTTTAAAAGTGAACGTTCACCTATTTTTCGGAGAATGGGAGGGTTTATTACCCTACTTCACATATACTGAGCTTGTACGAAAAGCAAGACTTATATAGATGAACGTTTCTTTTGGAAGGATTGCTATGTCTGATCTTATGGACAGCTTCCGCCTGGACGGCAAGGTCGCGCTCGTGACCGGCGCCACCTATGGCATCGGCATGGCCATTGCCGAGGCGCTCGGAGAGGCAGGCGCCAAGATTGCCTTTAACGCCCGTCACGCCGACAAGGTTGCCGAAGCCGAGAAGCACTACCGTGAGCTGGGCTTTGATGCTCACGGCTATGTTGCCGACGTCACCGACGAGGCCGTCGTCGCCGAGCTCGTTGCCAAGATCGAAGCCGATTTTGGCACCACGCCCGACATCCTGGTCAACAACGCCGGCGTCATCCAGCGCACCCCGATGCTCGACATGAGCGCCGAGGACTTCCGTCGCGTCGTCGACATTGACCTCAATGCGCCGTTTATCGTGTCCAAGGCCTGCCTGCCGGGCATGATCGCCAAGGGTCACGGCAAGATCATCAACATCTGCTCCATGATGAGCGAGCTCGGCCGCGAGACCATCGCCGGCTATGCCGCCGCCAAGGGCGGACTCAAGATGCTCACCAAGAACATCTGCTCCGAGTTTGGCGAGGCCAATATCCAGTGCAACGGCATTGGGCCGGGCTACATCGCTACCCCGCAGACCGCACCGCTGCGCGAGACGCAACCCGATGGCAGCCGTCACCCGTTTGACCAGTTCATCATCGCCAAGACGCCCGCAGCCCGTTGGGGCACGCCCGAGGACCTGAAGGGCCCCGCCGTGTTCCTGGCTTCCGACGCATCGAACTTCGTCAACGGGCACATTCTGTACGTGGACGGCGGCATTCTGGCCTACATCGGCAAACAGCCGCAATAGGCTGCGGCCGCGCGGAGCACGGCACCTTGGCGCTCAAACCGTCGCTCGCGTACCGAAGTACGCTTCGCTCCTCTTTCACGCCAATCTGCCGCACTCCGCGCGCCCTCGCCACCGTCACGCACCAGCCAACACAGGCGCTTCGGTTTGTGCGGAACTCGCGACAGACTTAACTGCCGACCGCCCGCATAGCTCATCGCGGGTTGGCTTTGCCGCCGCCCGCGCACAGAAACAAAAAACTGGAAGATTAAGTTGAAAGGTTAACTCAAATGAAGATCGCTCTGATTAATGAGAATTCTCAGAACTCCAAGAACCCTATGATCGAGGCTGCCCTTAAGAAGGTTGTCGAGCCCATGGGGCACACCGTTTTTAACTATGGCATGTATGCCGACGCCGACTCCAAGCCCCTCACCTACGTGCAGAACGGCATTCTTGCCGCCGTGCTGCTCAACTCCGGCGCTGCCGACTACGTCGTGACCGGTTGCGGCACCGGCGAGGGCGCCATGCTCGCCTGCAACTCCTTCCCCGGCGTGCTGTGCGGCCATGTTGCCGACCCGCTGGATGCCTACACCTTTGCCCAGGTCAACGATGGCAACGCCGTCGCCATGCCCTTCGCCCTCAAGAACGGCTGGGGCCAGGAGCTCAACCTCGAGTACACCTTCGAGAAGCTCTTTGGCTTTGGCTCGGGCAACGGCTACCCCGCCGAGCGCGTTGAGCCCGAGCAGCGCAACAAGAAGATCCTCGACGGCGTGCGCGCTGTGACCATGCGTCCGCTCGTCGACGTCCTGGGCGAGATCGATCAGGATCTGGTGAAGGGCGCCCTCGCTGGTGAGCACTTCCAGGAGTACTTCTTTGCCAACGCCACCGACGAGGCCATCATCGCCAAGGTCAAGGAGATCTTGAGCCTGTAATAAGGCCCACGGGGCGCACCGACCCCCAACAAACCGCCAGACAAAAGGCGCCGCGACGATCCATGTGTCGCGGCGCCTTTTTAGATTGGCTATCGCTTGAGTCACCGCAAGGCGGCCGCTCCCCTATTTGCCAAGAGCCTACAGCTCGCAGGCGACCTTGTAGCCGTCGCCGATGGCATCACGGATGTTGCCGCACTTCTGGGCATCGCCCAGCACGTGGGTGGCAACGCCGGCAGCGGCAAGGTCATCGGCCAGCTTGGTATTGGGGCGGTAGCCCATGGCAAGCACCAGCGTATCGGCACCGGTGATGGTGTGGACCTCACCGTCCTTCTCGTAGCTGATGGTATCCTCGGTAATCTCGGTCACCTTAGCCTCGGTCAGCACGTGGACGCCCTTGGAGAGCATGCGCGTGATGAGCACCGCGCGACCGGCGCCGCCCTCGTTAGCGGCGAGCGTCTTGGTCATCTCGATGACGGTGACATCGCGGTTGGCCGGCGACAGATCGTTGACCAACGGGGCCAAGTAATCGGCCGTCTCGCAGCCAACGGTGCCGCCGCCCACAATGACAATCTTCTTGCCCGGGAAAGCCTTGCCGCCCAGCAGGTCATCAGCCGTCATGACCTGCTTAAAGCCCTGCATAAAGGCCGGGGCGATGGGTTCGGCGCCATAGGCCAGGACAACCTCGTAACCCGCGTAGTCGCGCTGGATGTCCTCGGCGGTCAGCTCGGTACCAAAGACGCATGTGACGCCGGCCTCGGCCAGGCGACGGTACTGATACTTGATCACGCGCGTGAGCTCCTGCTTTGCCGGCGGAACGGCCGCGATGCGCATCTCGCCGCCCGGCTCGTCCTGCTTATCCACGAGCACCACGTTGTGGCCGCGCTTGGCGGCAATGTAGGCTGCCTCCATGCCCGCAGGACCGGCGCCCACAACGAGCACGTTCTTGGCCTCGGCGGCAGGCTCATAGCCGGCCTCGTCGCGCTCCACGTCCGGGTTGACGGTGCAGGAGATGCGCTTGCCAAACATGATGCCGTTCAGGCAGCGCAGGCAGCCGATGCAGGGACGGATCTCGTCGGCGTTGCCGGCAGCCGCCTTGTTGCAGAACTCGGCATCGCACAGATTGGCACGGCCCATCATGCAGATGTCGGCGGCGCCGTCCTCGATCAGTTCCTCGGCGATCCATGCCTCGTTAATGCGGCCGACCGTGGCAACGGGAATGTTGACGTGCTTTTTGATCTCGCGCGAGCAGGCGGCGTGCGAGGCCTGCTGCGTACCGGCGGCGGGAATGGCGGAGCCGCGCTTGATGGTAGTGCCGCCCGACACGTGGATCATGTCGACGCCGGCCTTCTCCAAGCGACGCGAGACATAGATCATGTCGTTGAGGGTCAGGCCGCCATCGGTGTACTCGTCGCCCGAGATACGGACGTCGATGATAAAGTCCTTGCCGCAGCGCTCGCGAATCTCGGCGATGACCTCGAGCAGGAAGCGCATGCGGGCGTCGAGCGAGCCACCGTACTCGTCGGTGCGCTTGTTATAGAGCGGGGTCAAAAAGCCGCCGAGCATGCCGTGGGCGTGTGCCGCATGGACCTCGACGCCGTCGACACCGGCCTTCTGCATGCGCACAGCAGCGTCACCAAACTGATGCGTGAGCTCGTGGATCTCATCGACCGTGATGGGGCGCGGCGCCTCGCGGGCATAGGACGGGCCCACAAAGGACGGAGCGATCAGGCGCGGCGTGCCCGGAATGTTAAAGGCCATGTAGGCGGGGTGGAAAAGCTGCGGCATGATCTTGCAGCCATACTCGTGGACGGCCGCGGCGAGCTTTTCCCAGCCAGGGATAAACGTGTCGTCGTAGCAGCACATGTCACCCGGCAGATAGGTATAGGTGGGCTCGACCGTCACGACCTCGGTGATGATCAGGCCAACGCCGCCCTTGGCACGGGCACGGTAATGATCGACCAAGTCGTCGGTCACATAGCCATGATCGGCCAGGTTCGTGGACACCGGCGGCATAAAGACGCGGTTCTTGACCTCGGTCGTACCGACCTTGATCGGGCTAAAGAGCATCGGGTAGGCGGAAGACTCCATACAGGGTTCCTTTCGTTTGAGCCGCTCGGCGGCAGTTGCTAACGTACTTATCGTATCAGCAACTGCGCTGTACCCGACCGTACACGCTCCCCCGGCTTTTACTCAGCCCACAAAAAGTTGCGGTGGAATACGGAGTAGATAAAGCCTTTGACAGCCAAAACAGTCCGTATTCCACCGCAACTGATGGGCGGGGTGGAGTTAGAGGCCCAGGTAGGCAGTCATGCCCTCATCCGCCACTCCCTCACCTACAGCGCGCCGTCCAGCATAAGATTCACCTTGAGCACGTTGACCGTGGGCTCGCCGAACACGCCGAGGAAACGGCCCTTGGTGCACGCGGCGATGATGTCGCGCACCTCGTCCTCACTTTTGCCCGTGGCCTTGGCAAGGCGCGGAACCTGGTACTCGGCGGCATCCGGAGAGATCTCCGGGTCGAGGCCGGACCCCGAACACGTCACCAGATCGACGGGCACAGCGTCCATATCGGCATCGGGGTTGGCGGCGCAGATCTTCTTCACGCGCGCATCTATCAGCTGCCGATACTCCTCACTCGCCGGGGACAGGTTGGACGGGGCACCATACGCCATGAGCTCGCCGTCTTCGCCTTCGACAATTGATACGTTCTGGATACGACCCCACATGTGGGCTTCGTCATCGAAGTTCTGGCCGATGAGCTCGGAACCCACAACCTTGCCGTCGACCGTAATGAGCGATCCGTTCACCTGGTACGGAAACGCAAGCTGCGCGACGCCGGTCACCACGAGCGTGTATCCCAGGCCGCAGACGATGGTAAACAGCACGAACACGCCAAGTGCGCGCGATGCGATACCTTTGGACATACAAACCTCCGTCTACATCATGCCAATGCCGAACAAGGCCAGCAGCATGTCGATAATTTTGATGAATACGAACGGCGCCACGATACCGCCCAGACCCCACACCAGCAGGTTGTGGGTCAGCAGCTGGCCGGACGAAAGCTCGCGGTACTTCACGCCTTTCAGGGCGGCAGGAATCAGCGCGACGATGACCAGCGCGTTGTAGATAATGGCGGACAGCACGGCAGACAACGGGCTGGTGAGCCCCAGGATGTTGAGGGCGTCCAACCCGGGGTAGATCGGCGAGAATAGCGCCGGGATGATGGCGAAATACTTGGCGACGTCGTTGGCGACCGAGAAGGTCGTGAGCGAGCCGCGAGTCATGAGCAGTTGCTTGCCGATACGCACGACCTCGATGAGCTTGGTGGGGCTGGAGTCGAGGTCGACCATGTTGCCGGCCTCCTTGGCAGCCTGGGTTCCCGTGTTCATGGCCACGGCGACGTCCGCCTGCGCGAGCGCCGGTGCATCGTTGGTGCCATCGCCGGTCATGGCGACCAGGTGACCCTCGCGCTGGAACTCGCGGATCTTCTCGAGCTTGCCCTCGGGGGTGGCCTCGGCCAGGAAGTCGTCCACGCCCGCCTCGGCGGCGATGGCGGCCGCCGTGAGCGGGTTATCGCCCGTCACCATAATGGTCTTGATACCCATGCGGCGCAGGTCGGCGAACTTCTCCTTCACGCCGGACTTGATGATGTCCTTAAGGTAGACGACACCCAGCACACGTCGGTCCTTTGCCACGACCAACGGGGTGCCGCCCACCTTCGCAATGCGTTCGACGGCCTCGTCGCACTCCTTCGAGAACACTCCTCCGGCAGCCTCCACATAAGCGCGAACGGAATCGGCCGCACCCTTGCGGATCTCATTGCCCTCGTAGTTCACGCCGGACATACGCGTTGCCGCGGTGAACGGGATGAACTCCATGCCCTTATCCTCGAGTGTGCGGCCGCGCAGCCCAAACTGCTCCTTGGCGAGCACGACGATGGAGCGGCCCTCGGGGGTCTCATCCGCCAGAGAAGACAGCTGCGCGGCATCGGCGAGTTCTGCCGGATCGACACCGTCGACCGGAATGAACTCAGCGGCCTGGCGGTTGCCCAAGGTGATGGTACCGGTCTTATCGAGCATGAGGATGTCGACGTCGCCGGCGGCCTCGATGGCGCGGCCGGACATGGCCAGCACGTTGGCCTCGTTCAGTCGGCTCATGCCGGCGATGCCAATGGCGGACAGCAGCGCACCAATGGTGGTGGGCGCCAGACAGACGAGCAAGGCAACGAGCGTGGTCACAGCGGTGGGGTTCGCCATACCGTTGAGCCCTGCAGAGAAATTCGAGTAGCAGTACAGTGCGAGCGTCACGAGGATGAAGATGACGGACAGAGCAACCAGAAAGATCTCGAGCGCGACCTCGTTGGGGGTCTTCTTGCGGGCGGCGCCCTCGACCATGGCGATCATCTTATCCAGGAAGCTCTGGCCAGGCTCGCTGGTGATTTTCACCACAATCCAATCGGAAAGCACGGTGGTGCCGCCAGTGACGGCAGAACGGTCGCCGCCAGCCTCGCGAACCACGGGTGCAGACTCGCCGGTAATGGCCGACTCATCAACGGAGGCAGCGCCCTCGATGACATCGCCGTCTCCCGGAATCTGCTCGCCGGCGCGCACGACCACCAGATCCCCGCGTGAGAGCTCGGTACCGGGAACGACCGTGAAGCGGTCCTTATCCTCGACGGACTCGATGCGATGGGCCTCGACGTCCTTTTTCGCCGCGCGCAGGGAGTCTGCCTGCGCCTTACCGCGGCCCTCGGCAAGTGCCTCGGCACAATTTGAAAAGAGGTCGGTCAGCCAGAGAATGACGGCAATGGCGATCACATAGTACGTGGGGACGCCGGCGTCCTGTACCCCAAAAATAGAGGCGATGGCCAGAATGGAGGTCATGGCGGCCGACAGCCACACCAAGAACATGACCGGGTTTTGGACCTGGACACGGGGGTCAAGCTTGGCAAATGAATCGCGCACCGCGCGGCTCATCATGTCTTTTTGCATAGCCATAAATCTGCGACTCCTTTACGCAACCATCTGGAAGAATTCGGCAACGGGACCAAGCGCCAACGCCGGGAAGAAGCTCAGGGCGCCAATCAGCAGAACGACGAATACCAGCAGAAACACGAACATGGCATTGGTGGTGGAAAGCGTGCCGGCGCTCTCGGCGACCTTGCCCTTCCCGGCCAGCGAGCCCGCGATGGCGAGCGTGCCCACAATCGGCAGGAACCGTGCGAACAGCATCTCGATACCCAGCAGCACGTTGATCCACGGGATGTTGCAGTTCATGCCGGCGAATGAGGAGCCGTTGTTGCCGCCAGCCGAAGTAAGGGTGTACAGGACCTCGGAGAAGCCATGCGCCCCGCCGTTGGTGAGTTGGTCGACAAGACCGGGCACCATGCAGGCGATAGCGGAGCTCACCAGAATGGCGAACGGAGTGGCGAGACACAGAACCACCGCCCAGCGCATCTCGGTCGGCTCGATCTTCTTGCCCAGGAACTCGGGCGTGCGGCCGACCATAAGGCCGGCGATAAACACCGTGAGGATGGCGAAGCCGATCATGCCGTACAGGCCGCAGCCCACGCCGCCGAACACCACCTCGCCCAGCGCTATCTGGAGCATCTGGACAAACCCGCCGAGCGGGGTGTAGGAGTCGTGCATGGAGTTGACCGAGCCGTTGGAAGCAGCCGTCGTGAAAGCGGACCAGGTGGAAGAGGAGGCGATGCCAAAGCGGCTCTCCTTGCCCTCCATATTGCCGCCGGCCTGGCCATCGGTCATCTCGATGTTGACCGCGCCGCCATCTGCCAGCTGCGGGGTGCCCGCATGTTCGTTGACGGCGATGATGCCGGTGAAGATCACCAGCAGGATGAACATGGCGGCAAAGATAGCCTTGCCCTGCTTGGTGTTCTTGACGCCGATACCGAAGGCGAAGCAGCAGGCGACCGGGATCAGCAGCAGGCTGGTCATCTCGATGATGTTGGTGAAGGCACTGGGGTTCTCATACGGATGGGCGGAGTTCACGCCGAAGAAGCCGCCGCCGTTGGTGCCGGACTGCTTGATGGCGACCTGAGGAGCCGCGGGACCCTGGGGCAGGAACTGCTCGGTGACCACGCGCGCGCCCTCGACAACCTTGCCGTCGACCTTGACCGTGTCGCCCTCGATCTGGGCGCCGTCAATGACGCTCCAGCCGCCGTCTGCATTAGGCTGGACAGCGACGGGCTCTACGAGCTCAGCCTTCTGAGCCGGCTGGAAGTTGGAGATGACGCCACCGGCAGCCAGGCAGATGCCGAACACGAGGTTCAGCGGGATGAGCACATACAGGACGGTGCGGATGAGGTCGACCCAGAAGGAACCCAGACCCTGCTCCTTGACCTGACGGAAGCCGCGGATCAGCGCGAACATGACCGCGATACCGGTGCCAGCGGAAACGAAGTTCTGCACGGTGAGGCCCATGAACTGCACAAAGTAGGACAGGGTGGTCTCACCGGAATAGGATTGCCAATTGGTGTTGGTTATGAAGGAAGCGGCCGTATTGAACGACAGGTCCCACGACACACCCGGCAGGTGCTGGGGATTGCCTGGCAAGAAGGACTGAAGCGCCTGGAGTGCCACAAGAGCCACAAGGCCGATCCCCGAAAAGACCAGCACGCTCGCCAGATAGCGCCTACACCCCATCTGCTCTGCCGCGTCGATGCGAAGCAGACGATAGACGCCACGCTCCACAGGAGCAATCACAGGCGACAGGAACGTATGCTCACCATCCATGATATGGGCCATGAATCGACCGAGCGGAACGGCCAGGACGACGAGCACGGCAAAGTACAAGATGTACTGAATCGCAGCGTCCATAGTTTACGAATCACTCCTCATCAGAATGTAGATGTAATAGATAAAGAGTCCAATGCAGACGACTCCGATAATGGGAATAAGGATGTCCATTACCGCCCCTTTCACGCGCGGTCCGATGTCTCGGACGCCTGCTCTCGCAAGCGTCTGGGGACAGTAAACGCTTCTAGGGATTAAAGAGGCGTGAGGGCTGGGGCTCACGACCTTAAGATGCCGTAAAGATGCAGGTAGAAAGCACTATTGCGGCTGCAGTGCGCCTATACTCGACCTCGCGAGCATACAGTGGCGTCCTCGCCGCGTATGCACGCATGGACAACGCTTCAGAAAGGCTACGCTATGCAGCGCGACGCATCGGACACTCGCGTCAATCCAGACCTCATCCTCAAGGCAATTGAGAAAGACGAGGTCGCCGATGACGCTCGAACCAGCCGGGGACACCTCAAGATTTTCTTTGGCTACGCTGCTGGCGCAGGCAAAACCTATGCGATGCTTCAAGCCGCCCACGCCGCCAAGCGGCGAGGTGTCGACGTCGTCGCGGGATACATCGAGCCGCACGAACGTCCGGCAACTGCCCATCTTGCACAAGGGCTTGAGAACGTGCCCTGTAAACTCATCGAGCACAACGGCATTGCGCTCAGCGAGTTCGACCTAGATGCGGCTATTGAGCGCGCCCCTCAGCTCATCCTTGTCGACGAGCTCGCCCATACGAATGCGCCGGGGTCTCGCCACGACAAACGCTATCAAGACGTCGAGGAACTTCTACATGCGGGCATCGACGTCTATACGACCGTGAATGTTCAGCATATCGAGAGCCTAAACGACATGGTTGCATCCATCACCGGCGTTGTCGTGAGCGAACGAATCCCCGACCGTATCTTCGATGATGCCGACCAGGTCGAGCTCGTCGACATAGAGCCCGAAGACCTACTTGAGCGCCTTCGCGCCGGCCTCGTCTACCGTCCCGCACAAGCCGACCGAGCGCAACAGCATTTTTTTACCGTCGAGAACCTCACCGCACTCCGAGAAATCGCGCTGCGCCGCTGCGCCGATCGCACCGGCTACCTCACAGACGCCGCACGCGTGCTGGGAAACCGTGACTACTACACCAGGGAGCGTATCTTAGTCTGCGTCTCCCCGGCGCCGACTAATCCCCGCATCGTCCGTGCCGCCGCACGCATGGCGAAAGCGTTTCGCAGCGAGCTCGTCGCCCTGTTCGTAGAGAGCCCGCGCGCGCAGGCCATGAGCGATAATGAGCGCGCCAAGCTTGCAGCCAATATCGCCCTAGCCGAACAGCTCGGAGCACATATGGAAACCGTCTATGGCGACGACATCGCGTTTCAGATCTCCGAGTTCGCGCGCCTGTCGGGTATTTCGAAGATCGTCATGGGGCGCACGGGCGAGCGTAGCAGCGTCCGTCAGGCCCTCTTCGGCCGCAAATCTCTCGTAGAACAGCTCATAACATTCGCCCCGAACCTCGACATTTACATCATTCCAGACCAGTCGACTCCGCCCTCCCGACCCGAAGGACGCCGTCGTGCGCTCGCCCTGCAGCCGCCCAGCAGCCGTGACGTGCTTCGCACGCTGGCCCTCTCTCTTGTCGCCACGGCGATCGGCACGGCTTTCCGCCATCTGGGTTTTGCCGATTCCAGCATCATATCCCTCTATATCCTCACGGCCCTGCTGACCGCCGTCACCACGACGGGGCGTATCTGCACGATCGTATCGAGCGTGCTCTCTGTAGTGCTTTACAACTTCTGCTTCGTCACGCCTCTGTTTTCGCTCGCCAGCTATGACCGAAGCTATCTGGTCACGTTCGGCATCATGTTCGCTACCGCTATGGTCGCCGGCGAGTTAACTGCGCGCATCGCCGACAACGCCCGTACCTCCGCCGAGAACGCATTCAAAACGCGCGTACTCCTCGAAACGAACCAGCTCTTGCAGCAAGCCCATAGCGCGGAGGAGTGCGCCCGCGTCACCATGAACCAACTCATCAAACTGCTTAAACTCGACGTGGTCTTCTACACCGCCGAACACGGCACGCTCGGCAAGGCACTCTATGAGTCCGCTGGCACCGAAAACCGATCCGCGTCGCTGCTCACCGATTACGAGCGCGCCGTTGCAACCTGGACCTACACCAACAACAAGCGCGCGGGCGCAAGCACGCGGACCCTGCCTGAGGCGCGCTGTCTCTACCTCGCGGTTCGCACCGGCGACAAGGTATTCGGTGTCATCGGCATCGCCCTGGAGGGGCGCGAGATCGAAGCCTTCGAGCATTCGATCGTCCTATCTATCGTAGGTGAATGCGCCTTGGCGCTCGAAAGCGACCGGGCGGCGCAAGAGCGCGAAGAAGCTGCGGTCTTGGCGAAAAACGAGCAGCTGCGCGCCAACCTTTTGCGCTCCATCGGCCACGATTTGAGGACACCCCTCACGGCTATATCCGGATCTGCGGCAATCCTTCGGAAGAGCGACGAGAAGCTCAGTCTCGAACAACGCTGCGATCTTGCCGATGCCATCTACGACGACTCCCTCTGGCTTATCGATACCGTGGAGAACCTCCTCGCCATCACACGCGTCGAGGACGGCACCATTCACCTCAACTTCACATCCGAGCTCATCGACGAGGTCATTGAGGCCGCCCTCAGCCATGTCGCCCAAGCATCGCATGGACGTACCGTCACCATCGAGCACACTGACGACATCCTGCTGGTACGCATCGACGTCCATCTCATCATGCAGGTGCTTACGAATCTCATCATGAACGCCTTCAAATACACGCCCGAGGACTCGACTGTCACCATCAGCGCACGTCGCGAGGGTGCGTTCGTCGTGGTGGACGTCGCAGACGATGGGCCGGGTGTGGCAGACTGCGACAAGCCTCATATCTTTGAGCGCTTCTTCACCTCAAGCAATACGCGGCCCGTGGATTCGCGTCGAAGCATCGGCCTTGGGCTGTCGCTCTGCCGCTCCATCGTGGAGGCGCATGGCGGCGTCATCGAAGCTCGCGACAACCACCCCCATGGGGCCGTCTTCCGTTTTACCCTGCCCGCCGAGGAGATCGAGATTCATGAATAATGCCGCTAAGCCACGCATCCTCCTGGTCGAAGATGACCTGACCGTTCAAAACCTCGTTTCGACTGCGCTTGACCTCCACGGCTACGTCGTGAGCAAGGTTTGCAACGGCCAGGCCGCCATCATGGATGCGGTGTCGCACGGCCCCAGCCTCATCATGCTCGACCTCGGCCTTCCCGACATTGACGGTATCGAGGTCATCACGAAGATCCGAAGCTGGTCGGCAGTCCCCATTATCGTCATTTCGGCGCGCTCCGAAGATTCCGACAAGATTGCAGCACTTGACGCAGGGGCAGACGACTACCTCACCAAGCCCTTTTCTGTGGATGAGTTGCTCGCGCGCGTCCGTGCGAATTTGAGGCGCTCCTCGATGGCGTCGAGCGAGTCGACAGAAGCGAGCACGTTCGACAACGGTCCGCTGCATATCGACTACGCCGCGGGATACGCGACGAAAGACGGACGCGAGCTCTCGCTCACCCCAACCGAGTACAAATTGCTCGTCCTTCTGGCGAAAAACATCGACAAGGTGCTCACCCACACCTTCATCACCCGCGAGATATGGGGCACGAGCTGGGACAGCGATCTGGCGAGCCTGCGCGTGTTCATGCGCACCCTGCGCAAGAAGATCGAGGCAGACCCCTCTCACCCCAAGATGATTCAGACGCACATGGGTGTCGGGTACCGCATGCAGCGTCTCTAGCCCACCCCACAAAAAAGTTGCGGTGGAATACGGAGTAGATGAGGCCTTTGACAGCCAAAACAGTCCGTATTTCACCGCAACTGATGGGTGGGATGGGTTAGAGGCCCAGGTAGCTGGTCATGCCTTCGACGGCGAGCTTGGCGCCGGCTACAGCATGGACCACAGTGAGCGGGCCGTTGACGACGTCGCCGGCGGCAAAGACGCCAGGCACGGTGGTCATGCCGTGCTCATCGACCGAAAGAAGACCGCGATGGTCGGTCTCCAGACCGCCCGTCGTAAGCACCAGTTTGTCCTTGGGCACCTGCGAGGCCGCAATCACAACCGTGTCGGCGGGCACATGGTCAAGTTCTTCCTCGTAGCCCACCACGTTGTCGTCCTCGTCAAAGATAGCCGTCTCGAACACCGGACCGTTATCGTCGATGGCGCAAATCGCCTTGCCGCGCACGATCTCGGCACCGTCAAGCTCGGTCAGCTCCACCTCGTCATCGATGGCCGAGATATGGCGCGATCGGGCATACACGGTAACCTTGCGAGCGCCCGAGCGCAGAGCCGTACGGGCAACATCCATGGCCACGTTGCCAGCGCCGATAACCGCCACGTTCTGACCGATCGCCACGCTCGTGGGATCGACCAGGTAATCGATACCAAACAGTACGTTGCCACGCGACTCGCCGGGAATACCCAGCTTGCGGGCGCGCCAGGTACCGGTACCGACAAAGACCGCATCGTAGCCGTCGCGCAGCAGGTCGTCGATATGCAGCGCGCCGCCAATGGTGGTCGAGGGACGGACGCGTACGCCAAGCGAGCACATCACGTGACGGTACTTTTGCACGAGCGCGCGGGGCAGGCGAAACTCGGGGATGCCGTACTCCAGCACGCCGCCGATCTCGGGGCGCTGTTCAAACACCGTGACGGCACAGCCCAGCTGGGCCATCTTAATGGCCACGGTAATGCCGGCAGGACCGGAACCGACCACGGCAACCTGCTTGCCGCACGACGGCGCGGGCTTCCACTCCTTACGGTCCAAATATGCCGTCGAGATATAGTTCTCGATACTCGAAAAATGCACCGGTGCGCCCTTGCGGCCCTGAATGCACGCGCCCTCGCACTGGCCCGAATGGTTGCAGATCATGGAGCAGACCGCGCTCATGGGGTTGTTCTGGAACAGCAGCTCACCTGCCTCTTCCAGACGGCGCTGCTTAAACAGGTCGATGATCTGCGGGATAGGCGTCTGCACCGGACAGCCTTTAAGCTGACAGAACGCCTTTTTGCACCCAAGGCAGCGGTTCGCTTCCTCAACAATATGAATAGCCATCGGTACCCCTCTTGAACCTCTACGACAATCTCTTTCGCCCAGCCTGCTTTGTTACAGAATCACGTGCTCGCACATCACGCTGCGCCCCATGCGCAGCAGCTCGTCGCGCGAGCGCTCGACCGTGGACGGCGTGCTGTTCTCGATAACGGTCATAATGCCCGGTCGCGCGGCGGCTGCCCAGGCGGCAATGGCCTCAAAATCAAAGTTTCCGCACGTGCAGGCGCCGTGGCATACCAAACGAGAGCCCGAGCCATCGCACCAACCATCCTGGTCCTCGTTGTCTACGATCTCGTAGTCCTTGGCATGCAGCACGCGAATCTTGCTGCCGCACAAATGCAGCATGCGCGACACCTGCTCGGAAGCCTCACCGACGATCGTGGGATGCAGCAGCGACACCGGGTCGTAGATCACGCCGAGTGCGGTGCTCGAAACGCGCTCCAGAACCTCGCGGCAGCGCTCGGGCGTATTGACGATCTCGTTCCAGCCGGGCTCGACCAGAAGCTCGCCGCCCTCCTTTTCGGCCATCGAGCACACGCGTGCGAGCCCTTTGCAAAACGCATCGAGCGCAGCGGCCGAAAAACGGTCGTCGGCCATCTTGTTCTGCGCGTTGGGGCGCCCCGTCTCGGTCCCCACCGGACAGCCCCCAAGCCAGCGCGCGAACCTCAGGCACGCCTCATACTCGGCATAGGTATCGACCAGCTGATTCTGATCGGGCGTGGCCAGGTTTTTGTAGCAGCCGAGCACCGCCACCTGCACGCCGCTAGCGTCGAGCACCTCGCGCAGATGGTCGGCGAGTTCGCGCGTAAGGCCGGAACGGTTAATGCCAAAGGACTTGTAGAGCACTTTGCTCGGCAGCTGAATGCACGAGAAACCCAGTTTGCCCGCCATGCGAATGCGTTCCTCGACGGTCCCCTGCGGAAGGTCGTGTAAACGCACACCCGGAGTAATGGCCCCCACGCTATTCACGCCCCTTATGAGCATTGATGCCCGGCGTGTAGCCGCCAAACGGGTCGTCGATGGAGCACACGCCCGAAGGGGCGAGCGGATCGCGCTTACCGGCCAACTTGTCATGATGCATGGTCTCGATATAGGCGAGCACCAGCGGCGCCACGCCCTTCGCGTCGTTTTTGACGACGGGCTCGCTCATGTAGTAGCCAAACGTGCCCTCGCGGTGCGCGGTGTTGCCAAGACCCGCCACCAGGCAGATGTTGTCGAGCGCCAGCTGTCCGTCGCGCTCGGACAGGCACGTGTCGCAGATGCCGTCAAACGCACGGCGGCCGTACTGGTAGTAGCGCTCGCCCAGCACGCCCAGGCGCACGCCCTTCATGATGGCGTTGGCAAAGATGGCGCTGCCCGACTCCTCCAGATAGTTGGGGGCGATATTGGGCAGGTTGATGACCTGGTGCCACATGCCGGTCTTCTCGTCCTGATACGGCAGCATGGCATCGATCAGGTCGTGGAACATCTTGCGGATCTCGTCCTTCTCGGCCGACATCGAGGGCGGCATGAGCTCCCAGGTATCGATGAGCGCCATGGCGAACCAGCCCTCGGCGCGCAGCCAGAAGTTGGCCGAAAGGCCGGTGACGGGATCGCACCAGAACTGCTTGCGGCTCGCGTCGTAGGCGTGATAGTACAGGCCGTTGAGGGGGTTGCGCATCAAATCGTGCACCACTTGGAACATATGGAAGCTATCCGAGCAGGCACGGCGGTTGTGGAAGCTCAACTCGTACTGCATGTAGAACGGCTGCGCCATGTACATGCCGTCGAGCCAGATCTGGTTGGGGTAGACGGCCTTGTGCCAAAACACACCCTCTTTGGTACGCGGCTGGGTTTCGAGCTGACGATAGATGGTATCCATGGCGGCACGGTACTTGGGCTTGCCCACCAGGTCATAGAGCTTGTAGAGGGTTTTGCCCGCGTTGACGTTGTCGAGGTTGTACTCCTGGGGATCGTAATGCTTGATGGTGCCGTCATCCTGGACAAAGAAGTCGATATAGTCGTCGGCGAAGGTCAGGTAACGCTGCTCGCCGGTGATCTCGTACAGCTCGATGAGTGCCTTGATCATGCAGCCGTCAATGTAATTCCAGGTGTTCTCCTTGCCGGCGCGAAGCTTTTCGATATTCCAGGCCGGCGCCTGAGGCGTAGAGGTCTCGATCAACTGCTCGATATAACGGTCCAGAATCTGATTGCAACCCATTACTGTCCCCTCTGACGTTATTGATGGGTGAACGTTTCCCCTAGTGTAACGCGAACGGGGATTATAGGGTGAACGTTAACCCTATAATCCCCGTGAACGGCAAACTTTTAACGGCAAACGGCGGTGAGGCCCGCAGCGATGCGATGCGCCAGGCGCTCATAGCCGGCAGGGCTGTAATGCAGACCGTCCGGCATGTAGAGCTCGCGGTGCTCCGGCAAAAACGGGCTGATACCGCTTTGCGCATAGAGGTCGATCACCGGCACCGAGTAGCGGTCGCAAACCTCCAGCATCGCCTGCACATAGGCGTCTTGCGTCAGGCCCAGATGGTTGGCCTCGTTGCTTGCCGGGATATCCTTCTCGTGCTTTCCGCTCGTCTTGCACGGCGTCATAAACACCAGCTTTGCCTGAGGCGAGCGCGCCGTGATGGTGCGGATCAGGTAGTCGAGCGCACCGTAGAACTCGTGCACGTCCGTGCTGCCCAGCTCTCCCAGCGGCACGTTACGGCTAAAGTCGTTAACGCCGCCAAAGACGATGCAGATATCTGCCGTGTGATCGATGCCGTCCAAGCGCTCGACAAATGAATCGCTACGGTCGGCCTTGACGGCAATACGCGAACCCTTAATACCAAAGTTCTCGATCGTAGCGCCGCCCAGCAGCGCACCCAGGTGCGAAGTCCAGGAGATATCGTTGCCTCCCCCGCCGCATCCGTTATCGCCCCAGGTGGTCGAATCGCCAAAGCAGCAGATGGTCGATTCGCTCAAGTTTTTCGTTTCCATATTCTTCTCCTCACCCGCACACCGGCGGTCATACAGGTACATACCGTTCATTCGCAACATCCGAGGGGCTATGCGTGGGCGCATTCCGCAACTTGCGAATCGAGCCATTCGATATCCTCGGCAAGATGCGCCACGCCCAGGTGGTGTCCACCCGGGCAGACCTCGTGCAGAAGGTTTTCGTCCTTGCCCAGCAGCGCGTAGGCGTCGCGAACGATATCGAGCTGCTCGTCTACGTTCGCAAGCCCGCGGGCGCCGTTGAGATGGTCTTTCTCGCAGCTCTGAACCAAGAGCGGCCGTGGCGCGATAAGCGAGGCAATGTCGCCCATGTCGAGCAGACGCCAGAGTCCAGGCGTGTAATTGCAGCTGCAATTGCCGTTGAGGTGCAGTAGCGAATCATCAACGCCGTACAGATAGCCCGAGACAAACGCCTTGCGCACGCGCGGGTCGAGCGCGGACAGGTACAACGTCATGTAACCGCCGCCCGAAAAACCAAAGCAGCCCAGGTCGTCCATGGCAATGTCACCGCGTGTCTCCAAGTAATCAATCAAGCGCATGTTGTCCCAGGCGTTGAGGCCCGCGACCGAAAGACCCAGCGGCTCGGCCATACGTGCTTGATTCAGACACGTACCGCGCAGGTAGCTGTTCTCGTCGTCGCCCTGACCCTTCCAGTCACGACGGTATCCCCAACCACGCGCATCGGGGCAGACGGTCACATAACCCATGCGCGCCAAACGCAGACCGTAGTCGTAATTGAACTTACGCACGGCATCGTCGACCGCCGGCACGCCCGCAACGCCGGCTATGCTTGCAGCACCCGCCCCCTGGTGACCATGCGGGCAGATATAGCAGCGCTTGAGTCCCCGCTCGTCAAGCTTGGGGCGGGACGGCTCCAACAGGTAAAACGGCATCCACACATCGTGCTCAACCTGCAACACCGCATGAGTACGCACGATGCTGCCGGCAACCCGCACGCGATTGAGCTCACGAATCTCAATCGGGGCGCGGTCCATAAGCGAAAGACCCAAAATATCGTACAGACGAGTCCTGGTCGCAGCCTTCCATGCCTCAAAGTCTGTGGGAGTCTTGCCCGTAAATGCGGCCGAGCGCCCCTCGCGCTTCAGTCGGGCGCGCAGCGCAGGTTCGTCCTCGTAGTACGTCTCGATGTGCACGGTGCGGCCATTGGCAGATAGCCCGGCCGTCTCTACCGCATCACCGTCGCCGCCCTCGGGATCCCAACCATCCGTGCCGGCAAGCACTCGGTCACGCGCATAGCGTTCGGAATCCTGACCGGTCAGGCAATGCGCCCACGGCACCCAAGCGGCAGTATCACCCGCCGGGCCAAACAGGGCACCGCCGGCATACAGGGTGCCGTCATGTGCCGCTGGCTTATTCCAATCCCACCAACCCTCGAGTGAAATATGGGGGCCCAGCCAGCATTCGAGCAAAACAGTCTGGGCCCACTCGCGCCATGGACGACCCAGATAGACCGATCCGGGGGCAATGCCCTCATCGGCTGTAAACGAACAGCCATGAAACACAAATCCGTACGGCTCGCCCTGAGGCGTGGAGGCTGCCGTTACATACCCGTTGACATCCATATCGCGGTTGAGCGAGCGAATCTCACACCCCTCAAAGTAGGCACGCGCGCCGCCAAAGATAAAGTCGACATCGCCCTCGATCCGGCAACGTCGAAAATACTGCCGCCCCACGCGGCGCGGGGCGAACTGCTTGGGGCCTATAAAGCCGCCCGGCTTGGCCTCGCGCGGCGGCAGCGGCCCCAAAAAGAGCGTGTCCTGGTGTCCCTTAATGCAGCAGGCATCGACAACCAGGCGGTCACCATCGGCATACAGGGCAATCGCCTGGCCGACCTCGCGCCCATCACCGGCGTTGTTTTCGATTGTTAGACCCGCAAGCGTCACGTCGTCGGCATCGACCAGCACCGTGTACGTACGGAAGGTGCCGAGTCTTCCATCCTGGCCGCTACCATCTTCCGAAGGCATCTTGGCACCCAGGCCTCCCACGATACGCACGCTGTCGGCCGTCTCGCCCTCGAGCGTCACATGCGGACGACGAATTTCGACCCGTTCGCGGTACTCACCCGGCGCCACCAGCACGCGCACCGGCACGGTCGCATCGGGCACACACCGCTCCGCCGCCTCGAGCGCCGCCGAAATGCTGCGATACGCGCCTTCGCGTTCGAGCGATACCTCAAAGAGCTGTTCTTTACCACTCATCTGTCATTACGCTTTCTGTCACAGAACACCCACCATGCAATACCGGCACCTATAGATTGCGTGCGACAGCCGGGCAGACCCGACCGTCGCACGCCTCAACATGCCGTATTCACTTGTGCAGGAGCACTACCCTACGCGCGGATAACCTTGTCGACGTTTTGCAGCTGCAGCTCGTCGCCATCCTGACCCTCGATGCGCACGTTCTGCAGGTCGAGGACTTTCACGTTCTGCGCGATGATGCCCTGGCGCACCATGGGCTCCACGCCGCAGGCCATGGCCGGCACAAAGGGCTCGGCATCGGCGGCAAAGGTCACATGGACATCCTGGAACGTCAGGCGCGTCACCTTGCTCTCGGGAAGGCCCGTGATATAGGCCGCGGCCGCATGGCAGTTGTTGGCCTCGATATCGCAAAACGTCGTGGCGCCAAAGCCGGGCGTACGGTCGTCGACGGGCAGCGCCTCGCGAGACTGCACGTAGTCGGTCTTGCCGTCCCTGTCGCAGAAGTAGAACGAGTTGACCACGAAGGGCGTGAGCACCTTATCCATGCGAATGTGCTCGAAGGTGATGCCCTCGTTGACGGCGTCCTTGCCGCGTCCGCGGCGTGTCTTGACGCGCAGGCCGCGGTCGGTGCGCTCAAAGAGGCACTTGCTCACGGTGAGGTCCTTGATGCCGCCGGCGGCCTCGGATCCCAGCACCACGGCGCCGTGGCCGTCGTGCATGTAGCAGTGCGAGATCAGCACGTCGTGCGTGGCGGGACGAAGCTCGGGCTCGATGCCCAGTTTGCCGCTCTTGATGGCGATGCAGTCGTCGCCCACCGAGAACTGACAGCCAAGGATGCGGACAAAACCGCAGCTCTCGGGATCGAAACCGTCGGTGTTGTGGGAGTTCTTGGGACCCTCGATGGACAGGCACAGGGCATCGACGTGCTCGCACAGAATGGGATGGATATTCCACGCCGGGCTGTTGCGCACGGTAAAGCCGGCAAGGCTCACGTTTTCGCACTCGGACAGGAAAATCATGCGCGGGCGGGCGACCTCGCGGCCCTCCTCGGGACGGAAGATGTTCTTAAAGTCCTTGTTCCACCAGTTGTCCTCGGCAAAATCGGTCTGGCCGTCGATGGCGCCGCGGCCATAGATGCACACGTCGTGCACGCTCAGGCCCGTAAAGGTCGAACAGTAGGTCGAAAAGCTCTCGCCTTCCCAGCGGCCCAGGGGCAGCATGTCGGTGCCAGCATACCCGGCGCCCTCATCGCCCGTGACCGTGCCCGGAATGTAGGCAAGCGCCGCGCGGTCGTGACGGGCCAGCAGCACCGCGCCCTCGGCAAGCTCGATGTTGATATTGCTCTTAAGGAAGAGGGACTTGATGCGGTAGTTGCCGGCGGGGATCAGCACGCGCCCGCCCTTGGGGCAGGCCATGATGGCAGCCTGAATGTTGGTGGTGTCATCGTGCTCGGCATCGCCCTTGGCGCCGCAGTCGCGAACGTTGATGGTAAAGGGCTCCGCCGGCGTGGTGACGCCTACGCTCAACTCGCGCTCGCCGCAGACAAAGCGGATCAGGTTGCGCTTGCCGGGGGTCAGGCCATCGACATAGGTCTCGACCGTATTCGTGGTACCGGCGGGCTCATCGTTGACAAAGATCTCCCACGTATCGGCACAGGTAAAGTAGCCGCCATCGTCGAGCTCGATAACGGCCGCGCGGGCATTGCGCCAGATAACGTTCGTCTCCATGGGTCTCTCCCTCAAATGTAATCAGAAGTTCATACTACTCGTTTTTAAAAAAGGGCCGTACCCGCCGGTGGATCTCCGGTGGCACGGCCCTGTGGTTTGGACGATGCGCCTGCCCTACTCGGCGGGAATTACGCTGCCGTCCTGGAAGCCAACATTGTTGTGTGCAAAGCAGTCCTCGTACTTAAAGCCGGAGAGCTCCTCGCAAAGCGCCTTGACCTCGGGCTTGACGTCGGCCATCTTGCCACCCTCCTTGACACGGTGGATCTCGTCGCAAAGGATGTCGCACTGCTCCTTGTCGATCTTGATGCCGCGGGCAAGGACGGCCGCGAGCAGGAAGAAGCCGGCGCAGCCGATGAGCATGTAGCCGCAGATGTACAGAGGCACGGTGGCGGGCTGGGTCACGGCGTCGCTGTTGCCGGCGGTCTGAATGAAGCCGGAGGCAGCAAGGACGATAGCCCATACGTTGACGGCAACAGCCTGGGCAATCTGCTGGCAGAGCTGCTGAGCGGAGCTGTAGATGCCCTCGCGGCGACGCAGGGTGATGAGCTCATCGACATCGGGGATGTAGTTGAGCAGAACATCGGGCAGATACTGGAAGCCAACGTAGAAGAACTTCCAGATGGCGAAGATGATGGGGTAGGCAATCATGGCGATGGCGACCGTGGAGGTGCCGTTGATCTGACCAAAGGCGAAGTAGTTGTAGGCGATGATGCACGCAGCGCAACCGACGTTGGCCAGGTACCAAGACTTGTGGAAGCCCTTCTTGGCCATGAGGGCGACCCAGATGGCGGTGCAGACGATAGCGACGACCTTGCCGGGCATCTCCATCACGGACTCGTAGGACTTAGGAATCTGCAGACAGTAGACGATGAAGAAGGACAGGCACGCAGACCAGCAGGCAGCGGCGAGCTTCGTGGAGACCTGCGCATACAGGACCTTGCGGAAGGACTTGTTGCGGAAGGTAGAGATAACGTCGATGAAAAACTTCTTGATACCCTCGCCGACGCTCTCAATCTTCTCCTGAGCGACCTCCTCGGGGGTGTGCTCCCACGTGGACAGGTACACGCACAGCAGCGAGATTGCCATGACCGAAGCATTGATCGTAGCGATGATGAAGTAGCTGAACGGGTTGGTCTCGCCGAAGGTGCCAAAGCCAAAGCCGACGAGTGCTGCCATAAGGAAGCCGGCGGCGTTACCAAAGAGGTGCTTGTAGCCGGTGAGGTACGTACGCTCCTTGAAGTCGTCGGTCATCTCGATGGTAAGCGGCGACAGGTTGGCGGTGCAGAACGTGTACGCGACGTTGTAGATCAGGTACAACACAAAGTAGTACGGGAAACCAAACGGCGTAGCCACAAAGATGAGCGGCTCGGCGACCATCATCGGGATAGCCAGCAAGATCCAGAAACGGCGGCGGCCAAAGATGCGGCCAATCTTAGTAGCGTAGAAGTTATCGGCCACAAAGCCCATGAGCGGGCACAGAATGGCGTTGAGATAGATGGCGAACGAGCTGATCAGCGCAGCCTCGCCTGCGGACAGACCGCACTCCGTGGACAGGAACAGCACCATGTAGCTGTGCGTAAAGCTCAGGGCACCGGAGTTGAGCATGCCGCCCATACCAAAGCCCAAGCGCGTCCAGAATGTGATCTTGCGCTTTTTACCGATCTTGTTAGTCATCGAGCTCCCTCTCTTTTCTCGATTGTCTTGTAACAAGACATTGGAGTCCATACCGATGTCTGTCTGCATATCGCCCACTCGTAGGGTGAACGTTTAGCTAGATTATGCGCGATTGCATATGATAGGTGAACGTTCACTTGTATATTATCCTTGAACGGTCGTTTTTTGCCGTTAAACGGACATCTGACTTGAAAAAAATCACGATTACATGGGTATTGAGTGGGTTTAAATTTGAGGTCGATTAGGTGAACGTTTATTGTTTTCGCCGCTCCCGTACCCTCAGGAAGACACGCCCGAACAGACAGAACAAACATGGCCCCGCCGGGAACACTCCCGACGGGGCCATGGTCAATAGCGCCCTATGCGAACCCATTTACCGCTACAGGCAGACGCCATCCTTCCAAATGCTGATCTCGTGGCAGCCGCGACGCTCGGCACTCGTAAGCTTGCCGCTCGCCGTTTCCAGCACCAGCTGGTACAGGTCGTGGGCAGCCTCGTCGAGCGTACGCTCGCCCGTGGCGACCACGCCGGCGTTAAAGTCCATCCAGTTGGCCTTGTGGTCGCACAGACGCTGGTTGGTGAACACCTTGAGGGTAGGCGCCGGTGCGCCAAACGGCGTGCCGCGGCCGGTCGAGAACAGGATTACGTGGCAGCCGGCAGCCGTCAGGGCCGTGGTGGATACCATGTCGTTGCCCGGACCGCACAGCATGTTCAGGCCATGCTTGGTAGCCTGACCGGCATACGGCAGTACGTCGACGATGGGGGCAGATCCGCCCTTTTGCACGCAGCCGCAGCTCTTGTCCTCGAGCGTGGTAATGCCGCCGTCCTTGTTGCCGGGGCTCGGGTTCTCATAGACGACCTCGCCGTGGCTGATAAAGTAGTCCTTAAAGCCGTTGAGCATGTCGGCAGCTGCGTTAAAGACGTCCTGGCTCTCACAGCGATCGAGCAGAATGCTCTCCGCGCCAAACATCTCGGGAACCTCGGTGAGCACCGACGTGCCGCCGCGGGCGACAACCATATCGCTCACGCGACCGATCGTGGGGTTGGCGGTAATGCCCGAAAGACCGTCAGAGCCGCCGCACTTAAGGCCAATGACCAGCTCGGAGGCAGGAATGGGCTCACGCTTGGCCTGCTTGGCCAGGTCGGCAAGCTCGGACAGAATCTTGTGACCCTCGACCTGCTCGTCGGCTACATCCTGGCAGGCGAGGAATCGAACGCGCTCGCGATCGAAGTCACCGAGCTCGTCGAGTACCTGCTGGTGCGTGCAGTTTTCGCAACCGAGGGACAGGAACAGCACACCCGCAGCGTTTGCGTGACGCGAGAGCGCCACCAGCAGACGGCGCGTCTGGGCATGGTCGGCACCGGTCTGCGAGCAGCCAAAGGGATGCGGGAAGTAGTAAACGCCCTCCAGCGAGCCCTCGACCAGATCCTGAGCCTGCTCGCACATGGCACGTGCGACCTCGTTGACGCAGCCGACCGTGGGGATGATCCACAGCTCGTTGCGCGTGGCGGCGCGGCCGTCAGCGCGGCGGAAACCCATAAAGGTCTCGGGCTCAACCGGCTCAACGACCGGATGCGTCGGGTTGTAAGCGTACTCGACCTCGCCCGAAAGGTTGGTCTTGACGTTATGCGTATGAAGCCACTGACCGGGCTGGATGTCGCCCGTCACGTGACCGATAGGAAGACCGTACTTGACGACGTCCTCCCCCGCCGCAATGGCACGCACGGCCATCTTGTGGCCCTGCGGAATATCCTCCGCGGCAACGACCTCGCCCACCCCGGGAACCGCGACGGCGGTGCCCTTGGCAAGCGGCGACAGCGCGACGATCACGTTGTCGGCCGGATTGATCTGGATAGTATTCATTACAAAGAGTCCTAACCCTACAGGTTGAGCAGAAGTCAGCGGACGCCCGCCAGTTGCCCGGCGGGCGCACAGAAGGATTTAGGCCTGGGCGTTGGCGAAGGCCTGCTTGGCGCCCTCGACGCGCACGACGGCAAGCGCGTTGACGACAAACTCCTCAAGGCCGGCAATCTGCGTAAGGTCCTCGCCCCACATCTGCTCGTTGGTGAGCACGTCGTGCACCAGCTGGGCATCGTCGGCGCCGGCATGGGCGGCGTAGAAGTCGAGCACGAAGGCGTCGTCCTGAGCGGTGTACTCGGTGCCGTCGGAGCGACGCAGGTGCAGGCCGTCGCCCTCGCGGGACACGAGCTCCTGCGTGTAGAAGGAGATGAGCGTAGCGAGGCTCGTCGCCAGGCACTTGGGCAGGTTGCCGGTCTCGGCAACGTAGTCCTTGAGCGTGGGCAGGTCACGAGCGCGCCACTTAGCCGTGGAGTTGAGGCAGATGGAGAGCAGCGCATGATCAATAAACGGGTTGTCGAAGCGGTTTTCGACGGCGGCGGCAAAGGCCTTGTAGTCCTCGACATCCAAGTCGGCGGCAAGCGTCGGAATGACCTCGTCGTAGAGCATGGTGTTCATGAAGCCGCGAATGGTCTCGTCATGCATGCAGTCGCGCACGATATCAAAGCCGGCAACCCAGGAACCCGGAACGAAGGCGGTATGGGCACCGTTGAGGATGCGGACCTTGCGCTTTTTGTACGGGGTGACGTCGGGAGTCACAAAGACACCCGGCAGGCCGGCCTTCACGAAGGGCAGACGCTCCTTGAGCGACTCATCGCCCTGGATGCCCCACATCTGGAAGGGCTCGCGCACGGCCAGGAAAGGATCCTCGTAGCCCAGGCGCTCGGCCACGGCAGCGGCCTCCTTGGGGTCGCGGATGCGGCCGGGGACGATAGTGTCGACGAGCGTGGTGCAGACGGTGCAGTCGTTGGCCATCCACTGCGCAAACTCGTCCTCCCAGCCCCAGTCGCTCACGTACTGGTTCATGATGCGCAGCAGCTCCTCGCCGTTGTGATCGATGAGCTCACAGGCGAGCACGATGACGCCCGGCTTGCCGGCGGCCCAGCGGGTGTGGAGCACCTGGGCAAGCTTGGCGGGGAAGCTCGCGGGCGGCATGTCGTCGGCCTTGCAGGACGGATCGTAGGCGATACCGGCCTCGGTGGTGTTGGAGACGATAATCTCCAAATCGTCGGAGACGGCGACCTCCATCATGGCGCGGTAGTCGTCCTCGCGATACGGATTGAGGCAGCGGCTGCAGGCGCTGATCACACGGGACTCGTCGACCGTGTTGCCGCTCTCCTTGCCGCGCACCAGCACGGTGTACAGGTCATCCTGAGCGTTAATGCCGTCGGCAAAGCCAAAGGCACCGCTGATGGGCTGGACCATGACAACCTTGCCGTTCCAGCCGGTTGCCTCGTTGCCCATGTCAAAGAAGCGGTCGACGAAGGCGCGCAGGAAATTGCCCTCGCCAAACTGCAGAACCTTCTCGGGCGCGTCCTTGGGCAGCAGGTAGCCCTTGTAGCCGATCTTCTCGAGCGTCTCGTAGCTGATGTTCTCCATCGATGTCTCTCCTTAGATTGCTGTTAGCGTGCAGGCAAAACGGGGGCGCCGCGTGTGGCAACGGCGCTCCCGAGTTCGGTGTGATTCGATGCGGGTTTAGGCCTCGACGGTATCCAGGTCAAAGCCAAAGTAGCGGACCGCGTTGTTGTAGCTAATGTCGCGCACGATGGCTCCCAGCAGCTCCATGTCGGCCGGATACTTGCCCTGCTCGACCCACTCGCCGATCACGCCGCACAGCACGCGACGGAAGTACTCATGACGCGGGTAGGACAGGAAGGAGCGGGAATCGGTAAGCATGCCCACAAAGTTGCCCAGCACGCCCTCGTTAGCCAGAGCCGTGAGCTGCTCGCGCATACCGATCTCGTTGTCGTTGAACCACCAGGCAGAGCCGTTCTGGATCTTACCGGCGGTCGGAGCCTCCTGGAAGCAGCCCATCACGGTATCGATCATGGTGTTGTCGATGGGGTTCAGGCTGTACAGAATGGTCTTGGGCAGACCCGTGGCCTCCTGGATGGAGTTGAGGAAATCGGCCAGCTGGTCGGACGGCGTGTAGTTGGAAATGCAGTCGTAGCCGGTGTCGGGACCGAGCTTGGCGAACATAGCGCGGTTGTTGTCACGCTTGCAGCCAAAGTGCAGCTGCATGGCCCAGCCAAGGCGGACATACTCGCCGGCGACGAACTGCATAAAGGCCGTCTTGTACTTGAGGACCTCGTCCTCGGCAAGCGGCTCGGCGGCAAGGCCCTTGGCAAAGATAGTCTCGATCTCGTCGGCGGTAGCCGGAACGTACATAACGTAGTCGAGCGCGTGGTCGGAAGCGCGGCAGCCCAGCTCGTGGGCAACGTCGTAGCGCTTGGAGATGGCAGCCTTCATGCCCTCGAAGTCGCTGATCTCAACGCCAGCAACCTCGGAGAGATGCTTGCAGTAGTCGGCGAACTCCTGGCCACGCTCGATGCGCAGGGCGGCATCGGGACGCATGGCGGGAACGACCTGAACGTCAAAGCTATCGTCGGCGGCAATCTTCTTGTGCCACTCAAAGCTGTCGGCGGGGTCATCGGTAGTGCAGATCATGCGGACGTTGGACTGCTTGATCAGGTTGCGGCAGGTAAAGCTGGCCTCAGCGAGCTTGGCGTTGGCAAGGTCCCAGACCTCCTGAGCGGTTTTGCCGTTCAGGACGCCCTCATAGCCAAAGTAACGCTTAAGCTCCAGGTGGCTCCACTCAAAGACGGGGTTGCCCACGCAACGGCCCAGGGTCTCGGCCCACTTCTGGAACTTCTCGCGAGCAGGGGCATCGCCGGTAATGAAGCGCTCGTCGACGCCGTTGGCACGCATCAGGCGCCACTTGTAGTGGTCACCGCCCAGCCAAACCTCGGTGATGTTCTCAAAACGCTTGTCGTCCCAGATCTCCTTGGGAGAAATGTGGCAGTGGTAGTCAACGATGGGCATGCCCTCGGCAAAGTTGTGGAACAGCTCCTCACCGGTTTTGGTGCTCAGCAGGAAATCCTGATCGTCCATGAAGTTTTTCATCAAACAACCCCTTTGTTGGCGGAGCGGGCGCACGATGCGCTCGTTATCCTCTAGGTGAACGTTCACTATACTAATTCATTGCGACTTAAAAGGTGAACGTTCACCTAACCACCATGGGGTGAACGGTCGATTTTGCCCGTTCAACGGTTACTGGAGCCGTGACTTGTATGTATTGCGAATTGGCGGGCGTCCCCGAATACCGAACTTGAGCGCTTTGGCCAGGTGGGTCATGTTCCGCCGTGCATTTTTGGGAGTATTCAGCATCGGAGCGCACCGCGCACCGTCTTCGAAGCCCTATCTGATGCTCATATTGCGCCCAATCGGCATAAAAAGTGCCCCCGATGGCAAATTACGCCATCGGGGGCACTTAAAACAGTCGTTCTGCACCTCATTCAGGGCATGCCAATGCTGAATACTCCCAAAAATGCACGTCGCAAGAGGGGGTACCTGCTCAATCGGCTAAATACCCGCAAGTTCGCAGTAGCGGTCGACATTGCTGGCAAATACCATCTCGACAGCACCCTTCTGGACGGGCACCGTCGGGGTCCTTCCCCACAGCAGATAATCGCCCAGCGTCTTAGCGCCGCGATACGCCAGGCTCGTCGGGTCCTTATAGACAATATTGGTAAAGATACCGCGGCGCAAGGCCAGAGCACTTTCGGGAAACAGGTCGTTGCCGATCACCATGACCTGACCGGCCTTGCCGGTCGAGACGAGCGCGTCGGCAACCACTTCGGAACCAACGGCAAAAACGCTACAGATAAGTTCGGGGGCGTCCGGCGCACTCAAGCGCTTTTCGAGCTCATGCTCGAGTTGTTTGACTTGCGCATGGGCACCTGCAAGATCCTCAACCTGCCATGGAATATCACGTTCGCGCAGGTAATTGTGGAAGGCGCGGGCGGTTAGATAGTGCGAATCGGTATATGGGTCGCCTGTCAAAAGGAGCACGCGGGCGTCGGCCCCAGAAGCATGGACCAGGTTTGCCGCCTGCTCGGCCATAAGGCTGCCTGCCGTCGAATAATCGGCCAAGCTCGCACCCAAACGATTCAAATGCGGACGGTCGCCGTCGACAAGCTCAATCGTCACACCCGCCTCGGCGATCTGCCCCAAAAGCTCAGTCGCACGATCGTCGCCCGGCGCATAGGCGAGCAAGCCATCAATCTTCTCGCCCACCTGCAGACGCTCGTCGATTTGCTCGAGTGCATCAGCGTAGCCGCCCACGCCAAATTCAACGCGCTCAACCGTAATGCCCCGGTCGATGACCTCCTGTTCAAAGCGATTGCAGCCTTCCCACAGGTAACGGAAAAAGTACGCTCCCTCGCGCGATGCGCGGGGCAGGCAAAACACCAGATTGATATCCTTGCGGCGCAGGCTTGAGGCACTTGTGTTGCGGTGATAGCCCATGGCCTCGGCCTTAGCGTTCACCTTGGCGCGCACGGATTCGCTCACGCCGGCCTTTCCCGTCAGAGCCTTGTGCACGGTATTGATGGAAACGCCAAGCTCGGCGGCTATGTCCTTCATGGTTACGCGAGCGCTCATGCGGTTACTCCGTTATAGATAAGTTGCCAATTAATAGTCCAGTTAACGATACCCCAAAAATACTCTTCGACTCGCCGTACTCTCCCTCAAATGCACAAAGCGCCCCGCGAACGGATGCCCGCGGAGCGCTTGGATGTCCGGACCTTATTTGATACCGCGACCCAAGTCTTCGGCGATTTTGTCTACGCCCTTAAGTGCAGCGCACGTCTTTTTGTTGGAGCAATGCCCCGTGCAAACGCCACCCTGAGCGCAGTCGGCGCAGGTGCCCTTGCGGTAGATGCGCACGCACACGGCGACAAACGCAACGCCGATAACAGCCAGTACAACAATATCGATAGGTGCCATAGCAAGCCTCCTCTAGTTAACCAGCACTTACTTTACCCCATTCTCCACCTACCAAATAGGGACAGGTTTATTTTGGTCGGTTTTATCTGCGGAAACGCCACATCTTACTTCTGGAGCAAAGCAATCTGTCCCCCATTGCGTCAAAAAGCCCGAGTGTCGCTGGGACACCCGGGCTCGTGGAAAGGGGCTGATCCTTATTCGGACTTAAGCGGAAACTGCGGCGGAAGCGGTGTTGGTCTCGTCCTCGTCGGTCCAAGCGTGCTTGGGCATGGGGCGGAAGATCTGGAAGAGCATCGCAACCAGCAGAACGATGGCTACAACCGTCCAGATACCAAACTGGCCAAGGACAAGCAGGTTGTAGAACTGGTTGATGAACAGGCCGATGACCCAAGCGAAGGCGCACTCGTAGCCGATGGCAATCGCGGTCCACTTGCCGGAGTCCATCTGGTTGCGGATAGTGCCCATGGCGGCAAAGCACGGAGCGCACAGCAGGTTGAAGGCGCCGAAGGCAACGCAAGCGCCCATGGTGGGGAACATGCCGGCAAACGCAGTCCACAGGCTCGGGTCGGTCTCGCCCGCGTCGGCGACGGACAGCAGCGAGCCGGCGGTGGCGACGACGTTCTCCTTGGCGACGAGGCCAGAGACAGTCAGCGCGGTGGCCTGCCAGGTGCTAAAGCCGAGCGGGGCGAAGATCCAAGCGACCAGGTTGCCCAGCATGGCAAGCACGGAGTAGTCCATAAACTCCTCGGGGATGCCGTCCATCGCAGGCAGGAAGCCAAAGGAACCGTTATAGCTACCAAAGTTGGAGAGGAACCAAACGACGACGGTGGACGCAAAGATGACCGTGCCGGCCTTCTTGATAAAGGCCCAGCAGCGCTCCCACACGTGCAGCGCCCAGGAACGGATCGCCGGGAAGTGGTAGGCAGGAAGCTCCATGACAAACGGGGTCGGACGGCCGGCGAAGAGCTTGGTCTTCTTGAGCATGAGGCCCGAGGCGATGACGGCAAAGACGCCCAGGAAGTAGAAGAGCGGGCTGATCCATGCGGCCGTGGTGGAAGAATCGCCAATGATGGAGCCCATGAGCAGGGCGATGATCGGCAGCTTGGCGCCGCAGGGGATGAACGTGGTGGTCATGACCGTCATGCGGCGGTCCTTCTCGTTCTCGATGGTCTTGGTGGCCATGACGCCGGGGACGCCGCAGCCCGAGGACACGAGCATGGGGATGAACGACTTACCGGACAGGCCAAAGCGGCGGAACACGCGGTCCATGATGAAGGCGACGCGGGCCATGTAGCCGCAGTCCTCCAGGAAGGACAGCATCACGAACAGCAGGAACATCTGCGGCACAAAGCCGAAGATGGCGCCCAGGCCGCCAACGATACCGTCGCAGACCAGCGAATCGACCAGGCCACCGTCCTCGGTGCCACCCGCCACGAGGGCATCGTGCACCATGGTGGTGATACCCGGGACATAGGGGCCGTACTGTGCCGGGTCGACCGAGTCGGCGTCGTCACCCGCGGCCTCGACAGCCGCGTCGTAAGCGTCGCGGCCCTGACCGAGCACGTACCAGCCGTCGGTGCCGAAGAGCTGGTCGTTGGTGAAGTCCGTCACCGTGCCACCCAAGGTGGAAACGGCGATGTAGTACACGCAGAACATGATGACGACAAAAATCGGCAGGCCCAGGATACGGTTGGTAACCACGCGGTCGATCTTCTCGGAGGTGCTCATCTTGGCCGGGGCTTTGGTGAGGCACTCGTCGATGATGTGAGCGATCACGCCGTAGCGCTCACCGGTGATGATGGACTCGGCATCGTCGTCGCAGTCCTGCTCGCACTGGGCGACCAGCTCCTCCACGCGAGCGGCCTTCTCCTTGGTGAGGTTGATGAGTTTGCAGGCGTCTGCATCACGCTCGAACAGCTTGACGGCGTAATAGCGGCGCTTGTTGGCGGGAACGCTCGCCGGAAGGTTGTTCTCGATATGCGTCAGAACGTCCTCGATGGAGGAATCGAACTTGTGCTCCGGCACCTGGCCCTTGGAAGCTGCGGACTTCTTGACCTGCTCGAAGAGCTCCTTGATGCCCTTGTTCTTAAGAGCCGAGATCATCATGACCGGGCAGCCGAGCTTCTTGGAGAGCTTGTCCGTGTCGATCTTGTCGCCGTTCTTCTCGACCAAGTCGGCCATGTTGAGGGCAACAACCACGGGCAGGCCGGTCTCGATAACCTGAAGCGCCAGGTACAGGTTACGCTCGAGGTTGGTGGCATCGACCACCTGGACGACGACATCGGGCTCGCCGCTCATGAGGTAATCGCGCGAGCATTGCTCCTCGGGGCTGTAGGGGGAAAGCGAGTAGATGCCAGGGAGGTCCGTGATGGTAACGTTCTTGTCGCTTAGGAGCTTGGCTTCCTTTTTCTCAACCGTGACGCCGGGCCAGTTGCCAACGTAGCCGTTGGCGCCGGTGATCAGGTTGAAAAGCGTGGTCTTGCCGCAGTTGGGGTTACCCGCCAGCGCGACATGGATCTGAGAATCCGCCATTCAATCCTTCTTCCTTGTGTGCCTGCGCTGCTTTCTCCGCGCAGGCTGGATAATGTGCTTCAAAGATGCTGCATTAAGTTAGAAAAACCTAACTTTATCTGCAGAAATATACGTCGCAAGCCCTTACTGGACCTCGACGACGGCTGCCTCCTCCTTGCGGATGGAAAGCTCGTAGCCGCGCACGTTGATCTCGACCGGATCACCGAGCGGCGCAACCTTCACGACCTTGAACGAAGTGCCCTTGATGAGCCCCAGGTCCATAAGGTGGCGGCGAAGCGCACCCTCACCGTGAAGCTTGACGATGGTGGAGCTCTCGCCCACCTTAACGTCACCCAACGTCTTCATCCTCTTGTCCCCCTTTCGGTTTTTATGAAATGCTGCAGACTAACCGACGGTCATGATGTGCATGGCAACCTTGGAATCGATGCCAAAGCGTGCGCCCAGCACCGTGACGATGATATTGGCGCCACTCGAGCTCACCACGTGGATTTCGTTGCCCTCGACAAAGCCGAGGTCCTTGAGGTGGTGCTTCATGTCCTCATTGCCCTTTACACGAGACACGCGCACGGTTTCGCCCGCTTTTACCATCGAAAGCGGCATGGCCGGCATCTGCGGTCCGCAAGACATGAGTTGCTCCTAACGTCAGTTCGTCCTCAACATCGACGCGTAAAAAGTTAACCACGTCTATGTTCGCTATAGTAAACTAGCACGTGGTTAACTTTTTGGAAAGGGTCCCCATTCAGATTTCGAAAAAGTTTCCTATACGAAACAAAAAGGCGCGGCAAAGGACCATCCTTTACCGCGCCCTATCATGCTTAGAGCGAGAGATTTCTGATCGATGTGACACAGGAGGCCTCATCCACGCCCGAAACGCGGAACACGATGTCCTCGCCACATTCGCCACAGAGTGCCATGAGCCCTATAACGTCGCGGCCATCGACATGACGATTGCCAATCGAAACCGACACGTCACTACGATGCTTGGCGATAATGTCATAAAGCAGCGCAACCGGGCGGGCATGCAATCCCAACGGATCTTTAATCGTCTTCGTAAATTCGACCATGTCCCCTCCCACGACATCGCACATTCGGCCGGCAACCCCAGCCACGTGGTAGCTATTGTAGCGTTAGATGCTTGTCGAGAGCTCCTCTGAGCACCTCGTGGGCAAAAAGTGGCAAATATGAGTACTGCCACCAATTTAGTAGCAGCAAAATCGAGAGCAAATTGCTTACTTTAAGCGATTCGAAGAGGTTGAAAGCCGTCAAACGCCCTTTAAAGGGGGTTAGATAAATTGATTTTGAGCCCATTTTCGCTCAGAGCAGGCCGAAAAATATGACACCTCTTTTGCAACAGTACTCATATTTGGCATTTTTTGCCCACAGAGTCCAAAATCCATGCCCCAAAACACAAAAGGAGGGGCCTCGTAAGGCCCCTCCCTAGGAAAGGGAATCGATTTATTCCACAGCCGTAGATTAATCCTAGCCGCTACTCCATCATATCGAGGACGGAAGGGCGAAACTCGTTCTCGGCGGCCTCGGGATCGGTCTCGCGCAGGCGGTTGATGTAGCGGTTGTACCACATCACGGCAAGGCCCAGGAAGACAACCACGCCGCCAACGTTGTAGACCAGCGTCAGCCACAGCGGCTGATCGAGCGGAATGGTGCCGCAGATAAGCACGAAGCAGAAGACCACAAGCAGGAATGCGGCAACGACCAGGCCAAAGCTGCGCGAGCCCATGCGGAAGCCACGGGGAGCAGCATCGAAGTTCTTGCGCAGCATAAAGTAGGCAAGCAGAATCAGCAGCGGCGGGAGCAGAGCGGTGGCAGCCGTCATGTTGGTGACAATCATGAGCAGGTCGTCGAGGTTACCGGAGCCCAGGGCCGGGATGATCAGGATGGGGACGACGATGGCGAACTGCAGCCAAGCGGCGCGGGCAGGAATGCCATGCTCGTTGAGCTCGACGATCTTGCTACCAAAGACGCCCTTGGGGATCTCGGTGAAGAAGACCTTGATGGGAGCGGAGGTCCACATCATGAGGGAACCCAGCGTAGCGGCGAGAAGGATCAAGCCGATGACGCGCGTGGACACTTCCATAGGAATGCCAAAGTGGGCAAAGACAGCGCCGAACACGTCGAAGATGCCGGTGGAGATGGCAACGCTGCCCTCGGGGATGAACAGGTTAACCAGCAGCGAAGCGCCTGCATACAGAAGGCCGATGGTCAGGCCGGCGATAACGACGGTGCGCACGAAGGCCTTGACGCCACCCTTAAGGTCGTTAAGGAACACGCCGACAGACTCAGCGGCGCCAACGCCCTGGATGATCCAGGCAAGCGTACCGAAGAAGCCCCACGCAGTTGCGAAGTTGCTCATGTCGGGAGCCATGTTAGCGGGAGTAGGAGCCGTAGCGAACTCAACGCCGCCAAGGGCAGCAGCCAGGGACAGCAGGATGAACACGGCGGTCAGGCCGAGAGCCGCGGTCGAACCGAAGGAGGAAATGGAGCCGATCCACTTAGCGCCCTTGGTCGAAACCCACGTGGCGATAGCAAAGACGACGATCTCGATAATGGTGATCCACAGCTGCGAAAGCTCGGCGTTGGCACCAAAGAACACGTAGCTCGCGTAGATGATGACGTTGGGCAGGACGGACGCAAAGAAGAACAGGTTAACGAACCAGTAGCTAAATGCCGTCAGGAACGCCCAGCGACCACCCATCGAGGTCTTAACCCATGCGTACACGCCCGACTCGGAGTCCTTGTTGAGGCCGACGAACTCGGCGGTAACCAGGGTATAGGGGACAAAGTACAAAAGCGTGGCGAAGAAGAACGACGGCGCAGCTGCCAAGCCGATGGCCGCGTTGTTGTTGATGATGTTCTTGATACCGAACACGGCGGCGACCGTCATGCCCAGCAGAGCGAACGAACCAATCGTTCCTCGTTTTTCAGAGCTCATAAGCCCTCCCAATCATCTATTAAATGTCATCCAAAACCGTCCGAGCTGCAAGTGCAATCGCGGACGGCGCACCTGCTAAGGGGAATGGGGAAAAGGGAGTCAACAAAGCCATCCCCCTTAACGGCGCGAAGCAAACGTCCAAACGGACGAATACTACTTGTTGGGGAAGGAATAACCTTCGACCGTCACGTGCAGTACCACGACGCGGGGATCCGAAGCCTCGGCGATAACACGGTAAGCCTCGTCGATCTCGACGACGGCAACGCCGCCGGCGGGAATCGTCACGGTCTCCCCCGCCCCCTCAAAGCGCTCGCGATCATCGATATCGCTGTAAGCGCGGGTGCAGGTGAGGCCTGCCTTGGGGGCAACCTCGACGGTCAGGTCGCCGTCGAGCGAAGCGAGCACGGCATGGTAGCGACGGTGACCGACCAGATCGGCGGTTGCGGCCTCGCGGGCATAGACCCACCAGTACACCAACGAGTCGCCGATGGAGTAAGCCACGTCGTGCTGTAGGTCGGCAACGCCATCGAGCGCCTGGCCGGTGCGCATCCACTTCTTGACGGACTTCATCTGAGCGTCGAAATCGGCGCGCGAGTTAAAGACATGCATGGCTTATGCCTCCTTAATGGGTGCCAGCGCCTGAGCCAGATCGGCAGACGTCAGCGGTCGCAGGGACACCTCAAAGCTGAAGCTCTCAAAACGGGTGCGATAGGAATCGAGCACCTCGGAACCCCAAGAGTTCGAGCCAAGGCCGAGCAACTGGTCGTTGATGTTGACCGTGACCGTATCGCCCTTGACAAGGTCGTAGACGTGCTTGGCGTTATCGATGGCCTCGCAGCTATAGGGCCATGCCGAGAACGAGAACGGGTTGGAAGCGGCGTCGCTCGGACGCGTCACGACCAGACCGTCACCGTGGCTAGAGCGCAGGGCAGCCCAGCGGGTACCTTCGCGGTTGGCGCAGTCCTGAGGCATAACGTAGGGCGTGAACATATCGTCGACCGTGGTGCGGTAATGACCGACCGGGTTGGCGCGCAGCGAGTCCGGATAGTTCTCGCCCGGGCCGTGGCCATACCACTCGACGGCGCGATCGCAACCGGGGACCTCGAAGGAGATGCCGATGCGCGGGATGATGTCCGAATAGTCACCGTAGGGCTCGCCGGAAACCTTGAGGTCAACGCGACCGCTCGGAAGCACGGTGTAGACAAGCTCGACGCGCATGCCGAACGCGCGGACGGGAGGAGCGATACGCTGGCTCACGGTAACGACGACCGCATTGCCGTCCTGCTTCCAAGAAACCTTGCGGGTAGACGTCTGCATCACATCGATGAAGTTGTCCTTCCACAGCGAGTCATACTCCTGGGCGTGGTTATCGACGAGCGGATGCCAAAAACCAACCTGGGGACCGGAGGCCATGACGTCGCGGCCGGATGCCTTCCACTCGCTCACGGTACCGTTTACCTTGCTGAAGGTCAGCTCGCCGTTGAGGGAGCGAATACGGATTTCCTGCTCGGTCTCCTCGACCGTAAGCTCAGGACGAACGGGGGCGGCGATGGCCGGCGCTGGATGGTTTGCGATGGCAAACTGGCTTGCGCCCAGCTGGAACATCGGCTCGCACCAGACGTGAGCGGCCATGGTGTAGGCGCGCACGGTCAGTAGGGTCTCGCCTACCGCGGCCTCATGAATCACCAGTGGCAGCTGGACGGACTCGCCGGGGGCAACCGCACCGGGCATGAGCGTCTTGCGGCTGACCACGTCGCCGTCCACCAGGGTCTCGGCCGACAGGCAGACATCCTCGAGAGTGGTGAACCAACGCTTGTTGGTGACGGTCAGCTCGCCCGCCTCGGTGTCATAAGCCATGCGAACCGGGCAGATGACCTGGCCATACTCAGTGAGGCCCGGGCTCGGCTGCTGCCAAGGGAACACCATGCCATCGATGCAGAAGTTGCTGTTGTTGGGGTAGTCGCCGTTGTCGCCGCCGTACATGTCGTAGGCAACGCCGTCCTCGGTCACAGCAGCCAAACCGTGGTCGCACCATTCCCAGATAAACTGGCCTTGGATGCAATCCCAGCGATCGAAGACCTCCTGATACTCGGACAGGCCTCCGGGGCCGTTGCCCATGGAGTGACCGTACTCGCAGTTGATGCGCGGCTTGGGGAATGGATGCTCACCAAAGTCGTTCATCTGCGACACGCGGGAGTACATGGTGGAGATAACGTCGACGGTATCGGCGTTGCGATCCTCCTCGTAGTGGACCGGACGACCGTCGAGCTCGTGAGCCTTGGCGTACATCGCGCGGATGTTGCAGCCATAGCCGCTCTCGTTGCCCGTCGACCACATAATGATGCAGGCGTGGTTGCGCTCCTGCATCACCAGGCGCTCAATGCGGTCGACGTAGGCCGGCTCCCATGCCGGGTCGTCGGTCACCAGGGCGATATTGCCGATATTCTCGAAGCCGTGGCTCTCCATATCGGTCTCGGCGACCAGCATGATGCCATACTCATCACACAGCTCGTAAAAGCGCGGGTCGTTGGCGTAATGGGACGTGCGCACCGCGTTGATGTTGTGTTGCTTCATGAGCTCCAGGTCGCGGCGCATGCGATCGAGGCCCACGGCGCGGCCCTTGTGATCGTCGTGATCGTGGCGGTTGACGCCATGCATCTTAAAGTAAGTGCCGTTGAGGTAGATATGATTGCCCTCGACCGTCACCTCGGCAAGACCCTGGCGATGCGGGACGTACTCGCTGACCTGATCACCGTCGTAGACCTCAAACGTAAGGTCATAGAGGAAGGGGTCCTCGGGATTCCAGAAGTGGGCATCGGTCACGCTGCACTCGGCATGGCCGTCGACGCACTCGCCCGTAGCCACCACGTTCTCGCCATCGCTGAGCGTAAACACGACGCGGGAAGCGCCCTCGGCCACCGTATCGAGCGTAATCAGAGCGGCATCGCCCTCGCGGTGCGTGCGGAACCTAAAGTCGACCAGGTGTGCGGCGGGACGCTGCATAAGGTACACATCGCGGAAGATGCCCGATGCCCACCACATGTCTTGGTCCTCGATATAGCTACCATCGCTGTACTGCAGAACCTTGACCGCAAACAGGTTGTCGCCCTCGACGAGCGCGTCGGTCACGTCGAACTCGGCAGACAGGCGCGAACCCTTGGTCATGCCGATAAACTGACCGTTGACGTACAGCTCGCCATAGCTCTCGATGCCGTCAAAGCGAATGATCTCGCGAGCGCCGGCAGGAACGGCGGGAAGGTTGACGATGCGCTGGTACACGCCCGTGGGATCGTCAGAGGGAACGAACGGCTGATCCACCGGGAACGGAAAACCCTCGTCGGTGTAGGCAAGGTTGCCATAGCCGTCCACCTGCCACAGGTGCGGAACCTCCACGTGATCCCACTCGGGCTTGTACGTGGAAAGCTCCTCATTAGAGACGGCAGCGGGGCCCTCAAAGAGGCGGAACTGCCACGAGCCGGACAGCTGGACAAACCCGCGCGACAGCTCGCGGCTGTACGTTGCAGCGAGGTCGGCGGTCTCGTAACCCATAAAGTACGCATGGGGTGCCAGGCGGTTCCTGTGGGTGAGCGCTTGGTTTTCCCAATCGTTAATGGCGTCCATGGTGATGCTCCTTCGTCATCGTAGTGATTCTTGTGCAACCGGTTGTCCATATCTTACGGGCGATGCAAAAAACTGTGCAACCGGTTGTCCGCTGAACGGTCGATTTGGTCGGGTTAACGGTGCAACCGGTTGTACAACCGCGACACTTATGTCACCCTGAGTATCGAAACTCAGCGCAAGACATCGTTCTCAAGCTCGTAGGCAACCGCCACGCCCGCTGATATCTCACCCATACGAGACGTATTCGATTGCGGCTTGGTTGCAAAACGACACCGGTCACCGGATATCATGAACGCTGTTCAGGCGCACTATAGTAAGCTGATCCGCACCAGCCCGTATCAGCGACAACATCGACCGCATTTTCCAGGAGACGCCATGACCCAACCAGTTCGCACCGCACCTACGCTTGCCGAGGTTGCCGCAGCTGCCGGCGTGTCGCGCTCCACGGCATCGCGCGCTCTCAACGATTCGCCCCGCATTAGCGAGGAAACCAAAAAGCGCGTCCGCGCGGCGGCCAAGGAAGTCAATTTTGTCCCCAACGCTCGTGGCCGAGCGCTCGCTGTCGGGCGCACGGAAATCATCGCCGTGCTCGTGACCGAGCCCCTGAGTGAACTCTTCAGCGACCCCACCTATAGCGAGTTTTTGAGCGGCATTACCGAGGAACTGTCGGAGTCGTCCTATCTGCCCGTTATCTTGCAGGCGTCTTCTACGCATGAGCGCAACCGCGCACGCGAGCACTTTGAGCGCCGCTCGTTCGACGCCGTGATCGACGTCTCCCCCTACAAGGGCAGCGAGCTGCTCGAGGTGCTGCGCGAGCTGGGCGTACCCACCGTGTTGTGCGGCCAGCTCGAGGGCCACCCCTATCGCGATGTGTTCTCGACAGTCTACTCTGACGACGAAGAGGGCGGACACTTTGCGGCACTCGCCATGAAGGAACGCGGGCGCAAAGATATCGTCGCCGTGTTGGGACCGCAAGACAACCCCGCCGTTGTCGACCGCCTGCGCGGCTACCGCGCCGTCTTGGGCGAAGACCTCCCAGACGCAAACGTTATCTATACCGGCTGGAACAACGGAGACGGCTATCAGGCCATGCACCAGATCCTCGCGCGCGAGATTGCTTTCGATGGCGTGCTCTGCGGATCGGACCATATCGCGGCTGGCGTCATCACCGCACTCAACGAGGCAGGCCTATCCGTTCCGGCGGATATTTCCGTCGTCGGCTTCGACGATCACGAGATTGCGACGCGCTGCGTCCCCGCGCTCACGACCGTCCGCCAGCCCCTGCGCGAAGAAGGCCACATGGCCGCCAACATTGCGCTCGACATGATCAAGGGTGCCGAGCCCACCACCTCCGTGATGCACATGCAGCTGATCCAGAGAGACTCGCTATAAGAAATTGGGGCAGGCTTTCCGCCAGACAGTTGTTACGGAAAGCCTGCCCCGTTTTGAGTGCTCATTCTGGGGCACAGTTTCCGTTAGACAGCTCAACCGGAAACTGTGCCCCATTATTTTGCCGAATTCTGGGTCGCGCTTTCCCAGAGGACCCCCTTTGGGAAAGCGCGACCCGTTCTGGACCCAGATTCCGGGACGCACTTTCCGCGACGCCCGGTCACCCCATGTCCTCACAATCTCGGCGCATCAAAACCACCCCTAAAAGGGGTGGTTTGCTCTTAGGGTATAACCCTTGGATTTCCGGCACGCGTCTAAAGGCGCCGGCCCTCACGGGGTTCGGGCCGCACTGCAGGTTGACCCGTGACGGGCC